>JAHISS010000041.1 GCA_018817905.1 Nanobdellota archaeon | reverse complement strand
TGCTGGCCTTCGCTCCATACAGCAGTTGTTATATTTGCGCAATTAGCAAGAGTTGTATTAAAGGACATTGTGTCATTGGAATACCAACAAGTTTGCAAATAAGTATCTGAAGCCGTGTAATTCACATCAATTCCAGTGTCGGTGGTGTTTGTGTTGTTCGACGGATTAGCAATACTTACTCCCGGAGCAGAATTATCGAGGATTATCGTTTTAGTTTCTGTGTTATTTAAATTCCCAAGCGTGTCATTCGCCGTAGCATTGAGATAATAGGTTTCGTCTGGGAGATTTGTAAAGTTAACAAACAAAGACGAACTAGCCGAAGAACTACTGTTAGCAAGACCTGTCGAATTATACAGCCAGATTTTAATTGTGTCTAACGAACTGCTTACGTCGCTTGCAGTCACATTAACCCAAATTGCATTTTGATTATAATTCCCGCTGTTTGTTGTTGGATTTTCAAAACTAACTAAAGGGGGAGTTATGTCTGTTACATTGACGTAATAAGTTTCAAAACTGGAAGAATAATTTTGAGTGGATTCGTAGATTGCAGTGATATTGTAGAAGCCGGCTGTATCAAAAGTCGTGGAGTTTCCTATCGGAGAACTTCCGGAATTTATCAGCGTTCCGTTATTGTAAAGTTTTAAATCTCCCTCGCCGCTAATTAAGGTAACGTTTAAGCTGATTGAATCTCCTTCGTTAATTGTTATGTTTTCTTCGGTCTCATTTAAAGTCAAATTAACTTCGGAACTCGCTTGAGAGATTGTAAATATCCAGCTGTCAGTAGAATTCCATAAATTAGAAGTATCATTCGCGTGACTTTTCCAATAAAACGTTCCCGCAGGCAAAACCACTGAATAATTATAGACATCTGAAGTCGCGTTACTCATCGTGTAATTTACAGGACCTCCAGAATAATTACTTTCAAAGTAAACTGTGTCTATTGAACCATCGTCAGTCCAGGTTACGTTAAACAAGGAAAGTGTCGTCGGAGAATATGTCGTTACGATGCTTGTTTGATTCAAGGTCCAATTAGGCGCAGAACTGCTTAAAGCATCTAAAACAATACTGTGCAAAAGATTATTTTCGTTTGCTGTAACATTGTAACTCTGAGAAGAATCTTCACATCCTGAAGCAGAAACGTTTATTGTGTAGTTTGAATAATAAGTTCTTGTTCCAGCCAAGTTGATATAGTCAATTATTTCATAAGTCGTCGCAAGACCATCTGAATCGGTCAGCGAACTAAACTGCATATTTCCTGAAACATTGTAAATGCTGACATTAGCATTTTCTATCGCACTCCCACTGGAATTTGTTACGTTTGTTCTGTAATACCATTTTCTTGTGATGCTGCTTGTATCTTGTATATTTGTTTTAGACTTATCGTAGCTGGCATTAACAAGGAATAAATTAGTTGAATCAAGATAAGCAGTTATATCAGAAGCCCCAGAGTTTTCAATTAAAACATCTTTCACAGTATTCCCTCCATCGCTTACATTTCTAAAATTCAAACCATCAGTGCCGCTATTATTAATAATTATATTATACAACAAATTCCCAGAAGGAAACCCTACGTCCCCATAAGCCGCTGAGTCTGTATAAAAGCGAATACCGTACGTACATGAATCAAATTTTAGGTTATATGCTGTATTGTTTACGGGGTTTGTTATGACGTAAAACCCTACTCCTGAGTTAGTCACGTTCATTTCTCTAAACGTATTGTTTACTGATCCCCCATGGAACAGAATCCCGAAGCTACAGGAATCCACCATATTGTTATAAGCTTCAGAGTTTTGTATTATGCCCCAAGTACTCCCCCCGAACATAATCCCATGACCCCGCCCAGTGCAATTCAAATTGTTTCCATAAACATGAGCATCAGTTATGTTTCCCCTAAGCCTGATGTTGAAGTATCCAATATTGTAATCTGTATCCCGAGGGCCAAATGTATTATTCTCAAAGATTATGTCCTCTCCATTCATAATGTCAAAAAATTCCCCATTTGTGAGATTGTTGTCGTAAAACGAGTTATTATAAATATAAATCTCATTTGCATAATATGCTGAAGAATCTGCATCAACTATGCCTATTTCTCCAGAAGCATTAAATCCTCTAAAGATGTTGTTGGTAAAATTAACATTGGTCAAGTTGCCCGAAAAATCAAGATAATCGCTGCTCAAAACACCATTTTCAAAAACGTTGTTGTCTATTACAACCCCGCTCCAAACCCCTGAAGTCCGAATCGCAGGCTTTGTAGAATCAGAAAAGGTATTTTTCTCAATCGTCGCACCTGTAACTACCCCATACACTCCATAAGAAAGTGCGTTAGAAAGGGAAGAATCCTTTAATGTGAAATTAATGTCTGAAGTTGATAGAACTACCCAATATCCTGCTTGATTAATGGTGATATTTTCTAAAGTTACATCTACTGTGCTTACCAAACGAAACGCTTGAGTCCCAGAGCCCAAAGTTATATTTGGCATGTTTTTTATTGTAACGTTAGTTTGAGATGTCACGTCAAAAGCATATGCTGACAAATAAGTTAAATTCACCACCGAGCTTCCTTTCCCGTCGATGATTACATTACCAGCATTTATATCGATACAACGACTTTCAGCTGCTCCCACCGGAGTAATATTGTTTGCTAAGTAATAAGTTCCAGGCGCGCTTATTACCTGACAGCCAGTTATCGGCGTTCCCCAGTCTTCCTTGGTAAAAGTTATCGAACTTGAGTTTTCATTTCCCGCAGAATCGTTCGCCCAAACAGTCCAAGTGTTTGAGCCTTCAACAGAAGTTATTCCGGTAAAATTTATGCCGCAGGAAACGGCTGAAGAATTAGTTGCCCCGCCGTCGATAGAATACCAGCAAGAGGCAAGATTTTCATCTGAAGCTGTGTAATTTAATGCTGAAACATTATGATGATACGTTGTATTTTGTGGGTAAACCATTGATATTTCTGGGAGAGTTATATCGGCTGTAACATTTACAACTCTTGCATCGGTCTGGTTTTTGTCTCCAAACTTATCAACCCCATATCCTATAAACACATGGACTGATTCCGATAGTTCAATAAAACTATTTTCATAACTATACGCTGACGAATTGTAAAGTGATTGGATTTCACCTGCACTCAAAGAACGATTGAATATCATTACTTCATCTATTGTTCCGTTGAAACAATAATCCACCCCGGCACCATTATTCCTACAACTGACCAATAAGCGTTGTCCACCAACCGAGAGGGGTGTTCCCGCCCAATCGTTGACATATGTTCCATTCACATACAAAACCTTTCTTGTTCCATTCCAAGTCATGACCACGTGAGTCCAACTCCCAACCAAGGGAGTAACACCTGAGCTATCGAGATCATTGTTTTCAGTGAAAGTATTCAACACTCCGCTAATCAACATAATACCATAATGCCTTGTTGCGGTTACAGAATCTGCCTTTGACAAAATGAAACCAGTATGGCCTGCTGCTGCAGGATTAATCCAAGAAGATAAAGTAAAACTACTGCCTGTCAAGTTCAAACCGGCAGTATCTCCAAGATCAATATTGTCATTCACTCCATCAAAATAAGTCCCATTTCCAAAGTATCCATTCGTAGAATTTATTACCGCCCCACTTTTTTTAGTTCCGTTATTACCATGCGAGCTCAAATCCACCGGATCTCCGCTCGCATTAACATCATCCATCCGCATCCACAAAAGCAAATCATTATCAAAATCAATAAAGGAATAATGATCTGCAGAAGCGTTGACTGTTAGATTCACATAAATCGAAGTCGACGTTTGTGTTGAATCATTTAGTGGTGTTCCAGCTCCAAACGAAACATTAATGCTCGCTCCGCTTACAACGCTAAATGAAGAAACTAACAAAGTTAGAATCAACAACAATTTGTATTTACCAGCCATCATTCTATGAATTTCTACCTCGTTTTCTAGAGTGTATAATAATCTTAGTCATTTAAAAGTGTTTTGTTAATGAAAAAATTAAATGATAAATTCTTAAAGGTTGGATTGGTGATTAATTTACAGTGTATAATTTTTGGCATATAAAGTATAAAATCCTTTAGAAAATAGTGGCTTTGTTGAAAATCTTTTTTGCTTCTGGTTTCTTATTCCACTTATATTTTTTCTACGAAGAAACCCCCCCATATAAATAGTAAATCAAATTTTTTCGCGACTTTTTCAACAAAGCCCTATTTTTAGCAAGTTTTTTATAACTCTTGTTTCTTAGGAAGGTATGGCAAGCTTGAATTTTAATTCGGGAGATTATGTTCGTTTGAGATTAGCGAAGAAAGAAACTGAAGGCGTTGTTTTGGAAAGTGCAGACTCTTTGATTTTGCTTTTGAAGCTGAAGTCTGGTTATAACGTTGGAATTGCCAAGGAAAATATTTTGGCAGGCAGGGTTTTGAAGAAGTTCAAGGAAGAAAAGAAAGTTGTGCAAGATTTTGTTGAATCAGAAGACGGGAAGAAAAAAAATATTGGTTTGGTTGTGACTGGTGGCACGATTGCTTCGAAGCTTGACCCGCGGACAGGTGGTGTTGCGCCGCTGACAGATGTTTCAGAGTTTAGGAAATTTTATCCAGAGCTTTTTGAAATTGTTAATGTGAAGAAAATTGAAGTGCCGTTTATGCTGGCGAGCGAGAGCATGACTTCGGAGCATTGGATTGAGATTGCTAAGGCGTGCGAGAAAATGTTGAATGATAAAGATATTTCTGGTGCGATTGTGACGCATGGGACTGATTTTTTGCATTACACGTCGGCAGCGCTGTCGTTTTTTTTGAAGAATTTGAACAAGCCAGTTGTGCTGACTTATTCGCAGAGGAGCATTGACCGTGCTTCGAGCGATGCTAATTTGAATTTGCAATGTGCGGCGCGGATGGCGATTTCGGATTGCGCAGAGGTTATGCTTGTTGGGCATGCGTCGACAAATGATGATTTTTGCTATGCAATGCCTGGCACGAAAGTCAGGAAACTGCACAGTTCGAAAAGGGATGCGTTCAAGGTTGTGAATGCAAGTCCAATTGCAAAAGTTTTTCCGGACAAGATTGAGTTTCTTGGGCAGCATAGGCCGAGGAACAAGGACAAGGTTGAACTGGACGTGAGTTTTAACGACAAGGTTGCGTTGGTGAAGTTTTATCCTGGGCAGGATTCTGCGATTTTGGATTTTTACGCTTTGAAGTACAAGGGTTTGGTTATTGAGGCAGCTGGGCTGGGGCATTTGCCGGTTTCTGAAGCAGAGCACAACTGGATTCCTAAGTTGAAAAAGCATATTCGCGACGGTTTGGTTGTTTGTGCTGCGAGCCAGACGATTTTCGGGAGGTTGGATGGCTATGTTTATTCAAACGGGCGGGAGCTGATGGATGCTGGCGTGATTTTTTTAGAAGACATGCTGGCTGAAACGGCCTTGGTGAAGTTGGGTTTTGTTCTTGGGCATCACGGGTGGAAAGGGAAGGCGAAGGAAAAAATGCTGGAGAATTTTTCTGGAGAGTTGAATGATAGACTGGGTGTTTAATGACGGAAGTTATCAAAGATAAAAAAGAGATTGATAGAATTATTGAAAAAAAGATTAAGGGCGAGAGAATCATTTTTACAGCACATTATAGAATCAGCGCGGCTGAGAAAGGGATAGATGACGATAAAGTGAAGGAAATACTTTTACAATTTGATAAAATCTATGCGATTGAAAAAGAGGTCTTGAAATATGGGGATATTGGTTATGAGCTGTTTTACAAATTAAGCAATAATACAGATTTTTCAATAGCAACCTGCCCGCAAGAAGACAAACTCATAATAATTCATGCAGTTGAATACAAGAGAAATCTTGATAAAAGATTAAGCAAAAGTTAGCGAATAACTACTGGTTGTTCTGCAATAATATTGTAAGGAACTCTTTCTATATGGTTTCCTGCATGTAGGATAAAATAAATTAGGTAGCCTTTTCTTTTTTGCTCAAATACAAGTTCTGCGTTTGTTAGTTTATTTAAAATTTCTGGATTTATGTTTAAGGATTTTAGATATTTTGAGGCCTGCACGATTTCAACCCCGACAGCTTTGTTTTCTGTTGTGAAATCTATTGTCAGATTTAAAACTCTAACACTTCCGTAAACTTTTTCATTTTCATTCTTGCATGAAATGAATAATCTGTCTGAAAAGCTATCATAGTTGAATTTACATTTCTTTGCCATGTTTAATTGATGTTTGGAGATTTTATAAGGTTTTCTCTGGTTTGCGGATTAGAATTCACCTTCAAGATTTTGCAAAAGGCCTTGCCTTTTGAGTTGGGAGATTGCGTTTGGTTTGTAGTGGAAGACAACGTCGCCTTTGTTATCGTCGTCTGGCCACGGCTCGATAATCACGAAGTGTCCTGGGCGCAGCCAGAATCTTCTTGAAAATCTTCCTGGCACGCGGCAGTTTCTGACTTTGTTGTCAGTTGTTTTGATTGACATTCTTTTTCCGCCGAGGCGTTGCAAAACAATTCCGATTAGTTGCCCTTTCTTTGGAAGTTTAACTCGCGAAGGAAACTGCTGTTCTGGCTGGGCTGGAGTTTTTGATTCTTCTTCTTTGATTTCTTCAAAGTCGCCGTAATCTGCGTCTGTCATAAAAGTTTATTGGAAATGTGGTTTAAAAGATTTGGGGTAATAGCAGTATCTCTGCACGGAAACTTTTTAGGATGTTTTTGCATCCCGCCCAACTTCCCGAGACAGTTTTTATTTGTTGTTTTTTACTAAACTGTCTCAGCTCGCCCACCTAGATACTTCAATTTCGCGCAATTTTTTTGTAGAATTCTTTACGCGCAAAATTGATTATTTGCTGCAGAAAAACAAATTCTCAATTTTTATTCTTGTGCGGAGATACTGAATAGCTCGCAACAAGTTGTTCGGATTTTTGGAAAATGATTATCCTACAAATCCCACAAGGTTGGATTGTTGATAATTTAACGGTGAGGGATTTTATTAAGCTATTATGATTAAATAATAAATCTCGTTTGGTGTTGTCTTTGGATGAGGGTTATTGCGTTGGCGTTTGTTAGAGCTGAAAAATCCTGTATAGGTTCATGACATTTGTTACTTCCTAAATAGCAATAATAAGAAATTAATTCCTTCTTGGGGTTTACCCCGCAGCTTGCTGCGATAAAAATTAATAGTCGCTCTTCTCGATAGATGAATGAAAGTTAGGAAAGCTCCACACTGCTCTTACAGAATTCGGTATCACATGGTTTTTGTCGTGAAGTATAGAAAGGGATTGATAACTCCTGAGATGTTTGAACTCATGA
>JAHISS010000040.1 GCA_018817905.1 Nanobdellota archaeon | reverse complement strand
GTAAATCCTCATCAAGAACTTGGAGGAAAAACGCCAGCTGAAAAGGCAGGCGTTGACTTGAAACTTGGAAGGATGAAACTATTTAATCTCATAAAATATTGGACTAAACACAGAGATGACGAATAGTTGACAGTATCCTACAACTCGAAAAATCGACCAACAACAAATTTAAATATCTCCCCTAACTATAACCTCCATGAGAATTAGAACAAAAGAGGCATTTATCTTAATTTTTTTTATCGCGCTGTTCTCTACTCTAACATCTGCAGAACTTCTTTTAGGCCAGACAGAATCACTTTACAACTTTGGCGACAAGTTTGAAATTACAATAAAAATAAGCTCCCAAAAATACACAAGCAACTTTCTCACAGCATCGTTAATATGCTCTGGAAAACAAATCGAAATTTACAAAAGTCCGCACACTGTCGAATCTGGTTCTGAAAAAGAAATCCTAATATCAACAAATCTTGATAAGTTTCTGGTTGAAGACGCACAAGGTGATTGTTTCATAAGAGCAAAATATGGCGGAGAAGAATCAGAAAGCCAGAAGTTTGAAATTACAAAAAGCATAGGAGTGACTCTTACAATGAACGGAATTCTCTTTGATCCAGGAGACCAAGTAAATGTAAACGGCAACGCGCAAAAAGCAAATTCTGAATTACTCGAAGGTTTTGTTGAAATAAAAATTCTAGGAATTGATTTTAGTTTTACAGGAAAAACAAAAGAAGGGCAGTTCAATTTGTCTTTCACAATTCCAGATGATGCCTCAGCCGGAAGCTATGAAATAATAACTCGCGCCTACGAAAAAGACGCACTTGAAGAAATAATAAACGAGGGAACCACAAAAGGAATTATCAGAATAAATCAAATTATCAAAGAAATAGGAATCGCATTAAACACGCAATCAGTTTCTCCGACAGAAGAGTTCTCTTATAGCATCCTCCTCTACGATCAGGCCAGGGAAACAGCAGAGAAAGAGGTTTCAGTTGTCATTTACAAACCAGACGGCTCTGTCTTTGAGAAAAAAGTAGCGCGAGGAGGAGAAACAAACTATATCAATTTGGAAAATAACTCGCCACCAGGATACTGGAAAATCCAATCAAAAATAAATGAACTGGAAACAACAAAAGAATTTTTCGTAGAAGAATTTAAAGAGATTTCTTTCAGTTTAGAAAATAAAACATTAACAATCGTAAACGTAGGTAATACGCCCTACACAGGCCCTGTTGAAATTGCCATCGGAGAAACAAAAGAAATCAAAGAACTTGAAGAATTAGGCGTCGGAGAATCTAAAAAATTCGAGTTGCTCGCTCCAGATGGAGAATACAGCATAGAAGTTTTAGGCGGAGCTAAAAGAGAAAACCTCGGGACAACCTTTCTAACAGGAAGAGCAATTTCTGTTCGCGATATCACAGGGGGATTTTTCGGAACAAGTTTTAAGATTCTTATCGGGCTTATCATAATACTAATAATCGCAGTGGTGGTAGTTTACTTTTACAAAAAAATCTCTCGCGGAAAATTTCACAGTGGAAAAATATTGCCAGGTAAAAAAACAGACATTGCACAAACATCAACATCATCAATCAAAAAAAGCGAAGGTCAAGCACCGCATTTAATTGATAAGGGAGAGAAGCAGGAAGCTTCAATAATTTCATTAAAAATTAAAAACATGCAGGAGATTAGCTCCAAAGATTCTCATGCAGTAAAATCAATTGATTCTGCATTGTGGCGGGCAAAAGAAAGCGGGGCGAAAATTTATTCTGACGGCGAATACAGGATAATGATTTTCACACAAGCTACAACAAAAGAAAAAGACAACACGCTAAAGGCAATAAGAATTGCACAAAGCATTGAACGGGTTTTGAAATCCCATAATCGAGCTGGTCAGAAAGTAGAGTTTGGAATCGGCGTAAACACCGGAACCATGATTGTAGAATCAAAAAACGGAAAATTCAAGTTCATGTCCCTCGACAACACAATTGCAGCGACAAAAAGAATATCTGAAATCTCAAATTCTGAAATTTTGATTTCAGAAGCAATACATAGGAAAACAGTTGGAAAAATAAAAACAACAAAAACTCAAGACAAAAACTTGTGGAAAATCGAAAAAATCACAGACCGCGGCGACCATTCAGATTATGTTAGGAAGTTTGGGAAGAAGTGATATTTTCTAATCCACAATAGATCCCAACATCCACCCCTAAAGATTATACAAAATAAACCTTTAACCTCCACATCCCAACAACTTATCCATAATTATCACAAATCCGATCTACATTAACCTTTATCTGGTTTTTTCATTAATAATTTGGGGGCAAGGGTTGTTTATGATTAAGACGATTTTCTAAAAAATTTTAAAATTTATATACCCAAAATTAATTACCAAAATCCTTCTCTACCGAGATAATCATTTTCTTCTTCTCCCTACAAATAACAATCAACAATACAAATATTTTAATACCTTGATTTTTATTAAATTTCCATGATTGATGCAATGATTGAAATGGTAAGGTCTTTGCCAGATTTAGCATTAGGAGGTTTTCCAGACACAAGGTGGCACCAAGCATCAAGGGGTTACCGAGAAAGATTGTTTAAAAGAAGAGGTTCTGAGTTTACAGCAGGATTTATTGAAGCATATGAGGGAAGAAATCCTTTCACAAGAGCTTTCAATATCTTTTTTATGACAGACCAATCTGCAAAATACTGTGGTGCAAAGAAAGCATTAGGAAAAGTGGACACTCAAGCCGGAGCGAGAGCAATCTAAACCCTAACCAATCTAACCCCGTCAACATAATATCCTCCATGCCCAGACTCACAATCAAGCAAAACTGTTAATTTCTTCATCACATTCTTGTCCAGATTCATTCTTTTAACTTTTTTTGACAAGTGCGCTTTCAGGCACCTTTGACAGCAATAGGAAACCGGTTCCTTATTTTCAATGCGATAAGCCACAGCTCCAAGAGAATTCCTCTTAACAAAACCTCTAATCTCTTTCAACAATTTCTGCGGCAAGTCAAACTCTCCGTCTACAAAAACCCATTCTTCAGCAGCAGGATAAATTTTTTCAAGAACCATGGTGTGCAAGAACCGAGGAGAAAACAAGGTTATTTATTTAATCAGAATAAAATTCAATTTAGAGAAATTACAAATCAGCTTTAGTCTCTCTTTTCTCATGCTAAACTAAGGTATTTGAAATTTAAATATGTTTTGGGTTGATGAGATTGTCGCCAATAACCTTCGCACACAACTCTAACTAACCTAAAAATTATCACAAATCCAACAAGCGTTATGCTTACGGTTAATTTTTTGTATTAATTCCTCGGATTGCTAATCTTATGAGCGTAGCGAACTTCAATATCGAGAGATTCAGGCAGGCGAGCAATTTTCACATATGATAGTTATGAATTGGACTTAACACCAGCATCTCCGCATTGTACTTTCAAATTTATTTTTTGCTCCCACCCACCCAACCCAGTGAGTTCAATTTCGCGCAATTTTCGACGTGAATTTTTTGCTGCGCGAAATTGATTATGTTGTGCAAAAAATAAATTTGCAATTTTTAT
>JAHISS010000039.1 GCA_018817905.1 Nanobdellota archaeon | reverse complement strand
TATCATTGCATCCATTTTCGATTTTATTTAATAATTAAAGTCAACGTTCATCGACGAGAAATTATTTCATCTACCTGCTTTATATTTTTTAATAATCTTTTGACGACGATAATGGTGAAAAACTTATGTCGCTTGCTATAGGTTTTGAGAATCCCTTATCTGGAGAATTATCTCCCTTATTAGAATGATAAAAAGTGTGAGTCGGAAATGAGTCTTTTTTGGAGAAGTCGAGGGTGCGAGATGGAGACAGATATGATAAGATTTAATTATAATCGAGCATCTTGTTCAGTAGCTATATAACACATTGGTGTGACAACAAGAAACGATGCAAAAGCGTGGCCTAAGTTATGAGTAATGTTATAAGTTACCAAGCCAGCAGATATACCGTAAACCAATGATACTGCTCCTAAAAAAAGATTTACTCTGCCAGCCTTGTCTTCTAATCCTCCTTCCCGAATGGGTCTTGGTCTTTCATTTTCCATGTAGACTATTCTTTGTTTTCCTATTTAATATTTGTTGTACTGAACTTTTTCTAGTTAAAAGAAAGTGAGTCGGAAATAGGCCGGGTTCTGTCGAACTTCGTTTCCTTTTGGACGAACAGTTCGTGCTGGCATCTGTCTAAGCCCGCGGCTTTGGCGGTTGCATCAGCGAGGAGACGAGGGAGTTGGCTGATGAAATTGGAGATATTATGTTTACTCTGATTTGTTTAGCGAATTCGAGGGGGTTTGATTTGGATGAAGTTATAAATGGATGTTTGGAGAAGTCGAGAGTGCTAGATGGGAATAGGTATGAGAAGATTCGCTAGAGAGTCTGATTTTTATGTAATTCTAGGGCTTTTTCTAAAACAATATCTTTTCTGCCAATTACAGATTTTGAAGAAGGAATAAGGATATGGGGAGTGATTCCATTATCTTGTAACAAAAATTTGTCTAAACGGTATTGTAACAGGGAAGGGATGTCTAAAGCAAACCTCGCGTTATATTTTGAAGGGGCTTCTTTTTTTTCTATTTTTTTGCCTGCTGAAGGCCCGTCAGTTAGATATCTTTCAGGATGGCCGCTTCCTCCACCTGTAGTATCTCCAATTAGAACGGTTCCGGGTATTGCTGCCAGGTCTAGGGTTATTAATTCAGCAGAACTATAGGTATTGTTGCCAATTAGAACCATTACGTTTCTCTTTGGATATTTGCCACCTGGGAGAATATATTTCGGGATGAACTGAGAAAACTTTCTTGGATTTTTTTTATTGGTTCTAATCCGAGTATAAGAAGAAATGAAACAATTCCCCTCGCCCGCTAAATTGGATATTAATCTATCTGCTAAAGACTCATCTCCGCCGCTATTCGCTCTTAAATCAATTATCCACTTCTGAAATTTTCTGAAATTTAACCCATTATACAATTCGTTAAAGTCGGATTTATACCTGTTTGCAAAACTATCTATCGCTAGGTAGAATATATCTCCCTTTGCTGCGATGGTGATTACCCCATATTTTTTTAATTGCTTAAAATAATTGCCCAATAATTGTCGTTTATAATTTGTTTTTTTATTTGGTAAGCTCCAGTATTTTTTGCCAGTTTTATCAATAATTCTAAGATGGCTATCCTTCATAACAAATAAAGATTTTAGAACGTGGCTGATAAATCCCTCATCATTCTTGATTTTATCCAAATCATTTTGAAGAGAGGAACTCATTTTTTGAAATTCTCTTTCCCGCAATGCCAAATAAGAATAATGTTTTGATATTAATTGTAAAATGTTTTTGGATATTTTTTTGTACGAGCCTACTCTTTTATTCATAGGAAGAAGAGGGTTTTGCATCTTTATAAAAACTCGCAGATACATTATTGAAAGTTAAGATATAAGAAAGTGAGTCGGAAATAGGCCGGGTTCTGTCGAACTTCGTTTCCTTTCGGACGAACAGTTCGTGCTGGCATCTGTCTAAGCCCACGGCTTGGGTGGTTGCATCAGCGAAGATAGCCGTTTCATCCAATCTCTTTCTTCACAGATTCCCGCAAGGTTCATTTCTCTGAGAGAGCGGTGGCGTTTCTGTTCCAGAGCTGTGCCTCGCGACACCAACCTTTTCAGGAAGTCGCTTTTCACGATGCCCGGACCTTCCTCAGAACTCAACAATCATTACATCGTTTTGCGATTTAACGCCAGAGTTCCGAAGCCAGCTATCCGACTCACTAAAATATGGAAAGAAAAGAGTTTTTAAAGTTACCTGTCTTGTAAATGAAAGATGGTAAACGAAAAAGTTGTGAACTATTTAGTTGAGGGGAAGAAAAAAGGTTTTTCTATTCAGTTGCTGAAGAAAAAACTATTGGAAGGCGGTTTTAATGAAAACGATGTTGACGAGGCAATTGCAGTTGTTGAAAAAAAACAAGTTGTTCAGCAGCCCTTGCAGAGTCCGGCTTTGCAGACGGCAAAACCTCAACAAGGAGTAAACTCGATTTCTCAGAGCGTTGGGATAAACAAAGCTGGAGCTGGTGGGATTAAATGGATTAAAATTGCTGGGATTGTTGGAATTGTCCTTTTAATTCTTAATATATTTTTGACTACTTTAAATTTTGCTGCGAAAAGTTTTGTTAACTCTCTTTTAGCAAACCAAATAATTTTCTTAATCTTTTTGGTTGTTTTTATTTTGTTGTTCTTTTTTTATTATTTTGGTTTTGTGAAAGTTGGAAAATTTGTCGGAGAGAAATTTCTAAAACTTGGTGCTTGGTTTATAATTATTTTTATGTTTCTTTGTATTGTTCTCATTATTGTAGCCGGGATTGTTGTTTTTCCGCAAGCTGTTTCAGCTTCTGTTGATGGAAGTTTAGAATCGTTTAAAACAGTTTTTCTTATTCTTGGCGTGAGTTCTGTTATATTGTGGATGTTAGTTGTTATAGGATACCTTTTGTTTTCAATTGGTCTGATAAAAGCAGGAAGGCAGGTAAGGTTTGCTAAAGTTGCCGGGATTCTGAACATTTGTGTGTTTGTTGCAGGAATTGCGTTTATCGTCGGAATGATAATCCTTATTTATTCTTTGCTTAATGCATTTTCTGTTGGGATGGGAGTTATTGCGCTTTCAGGTATTGAAACAGTAGCTTCTTTGGCGGTTTATTCTGCTATTGGAATTTATGTGTTATGGATGGTTTCTTCGGTGTTTGGAATTTTAGCTCTATTTGACGCAAGTAAGAAGTTTGAAGTTCAATAATTGCAGTTAGATGATTAATAAAAATTTTGAAGAATTTAAATCAAGAAAAATAAAGCAAGTAGGAAAGAGAAGTTTTCGACTTCTCATTCAATCGCCAATGCTTGGTCGACTGAAGGTAATAATCGTTTCAGAAAATAAATCTTAGGTGAGGCTTTTAGTGGTTGAGTGCTTAAATTCTCGTTGCCTTGAATCTTATACACCAACTCTATCAACGCCATCTTCTATGGCGGCCTTAGTTGTCTCGTTTTGCGGACGGCTTCGTACTTAGATGCTTTCAGTACTTATCCGTTATTGCGTAGCTACCCGGCCTGCTCGTAACAACCGGTACACCAGAGGCAACCAACCCCCGTTCCTCTCGTACTTAAGGGTTGTTCCACTCAGACAACAACACATCTAGTAGATATCATACAAACTGTCTCACGACGTTCTTAACCCAGCTAACGATTCCTTTTAATGCGTGAACTCCGACACCCTTGGTACCTTGTGCAGTACCAGGATAGGAAGAGCCGACAGCGACGCACCAAACCGCGCCGTCAATATGGACTATCGGGCGCGACCAGCCAATTATCCTTGGAGTACCTTTTCTGTCACACACGGGCCCTATTAAAAAGCCACGTGGGGTCGCTGAGCCAGACTTTCATCTCTGCATCCCTTGCTGTGCAAGATACAGTCAGATAAGCTTTTGCCTCTGCACTCAACTTCAGATTTCCAACCTGAATGAGCTTATCTTTGGGCCCTCCAGATATCTTTTCTGGAGGGTGCCGCCCCAGCCAAACTGCCCGCCTGCTGGTGTCCTTGCCGAAGCAAGTAAGCAACTCCACGAAAGGTGAGTAGTATTACAAGGTCGCTCCGTCTTCGCCTAAGCTAAACATCTACGCTCCTACTTATGCTATGCACTCTTCGTAAAGCTACAACAACAAGTTGCAGTAAAGGTTCACAAGGTCTCTGCTTCCCACTAGACATCACCGGTTTGTTCACCGGTACAATGAGTTCAGAAGGATCTGGTTAGGGACAGCGACCACCTCATTAAACCGTTCATGCACGTCGCCAATCAAACGACAAGGCATTACGCTCATGGTTGTTACTACTATCCTGCTTCGCATCTGTCTTCGACAAGATGCTTCGCGAAAAATGATTATCGCAAAACAAAATAGCGAGATGTAATTTCTCACAACTTCCTTACATCTCTGCAAGGTTCGGATCATATCTTCACGTTGTCGTGTCGAGCGTATGATCTCTGGGGATTCTAGAATATTTTTGGCTTACCATAACGATCTCTTAAACCATCTAAGAATTTTTGGATATTTGTACCTCCAGAATATCTTACATTTTGAGGTAATTCTCTCTCGATTCTATGGATTAATTCTTCTGCCTTTTCTCGTGGTAGAGATTCATCCTTTAGTTCTGGAATTATATCTAACGCAACTTTAATCATAGAAGCAACCTCTCCAAAATCGTAATATCCCTTCTCAGTTCTTGGGTATGGTATTGTTGTAGGCTGTCGCATGAAAATATTCTTAGATGTTCATACTTAAACTTTTCTGTTCTAGTCTTTCCTGCTGATTGTCTCTATTCTTTGAATTTTTAGGGTTCGCTATCATCTCACGACGATAGTAGCCTATCAAAGACTTAACGAGATGTTCCAGCATTTAGCTCGATTTTCTCCATTCGGTTTAATTTTTATTTTGGTCTATTCGACATTTGATTAACTGTTTGCGTAACTATTTTGGCTTGGAGCAATTTATTTTTTTAAATTGTAAGGCAGCTTTTGTTCACCTTAAGAGCCTCATAGTTAGGCCCGCCGTTTTACGGGTCTTAGCCCGGTTGAACCCGGGTTTGAAACACCGCAACTGGGCAGGTCTCACCGAGTATACTAGTCTTTTCAGATTTGCACTCGGCTACGTTTTTGATAAACAGTCGGGCAGTCCTTGTCACTGCGATCTACTAATGCATCTAATAAATCAGACACATTTATAGACACCCCTTCTACCGAAGATACGGGGCGAAATTGCCGAATTCCCTTAACCAGTTTGTCCTTTCACGTCTTGGCCTTCTCAGCCAGAGCACCAGTGTCGGTTCTTGGTACGGCTGCTAAATCATACTGACATATAGGTTTCATGGGCTCCTGGAGTCGGCAGATTCACCAGCAATTGGTCTGCGTCTAAGCATTACGCTCGACAGATTTCTCACTGATTAGCCCTTTCGGGCCTCCACTTATCCGAAAGCAATACATGTCAAAAATTTAGCAGTTCTGGAATATTAACCAGATTTCCATTCGCCATAGCCAGTTAAGGTATGACTTAGGCACCGACTAACCCTTGGTTAAACGATAGCGCCAAGGAAACCGCGCTCTTTCGACGTTACTCGTTCTCAGAGTAATTAGATCTTACTTACACCACGATTCTCATTGGATCCCGCTCCACGCACTTTCTCAAGAACGCTTCTGCGCAGAATCCACGCCTGCCTACCAGAACACTCTATTTGTGGGTTTGATGAATATGATATTTGATATTGATAATTTGTTAATTAGATAAAATAATATTTGGGAAAGTTTAGTGTGGTAAAGAAATTATAATTTTAGATACAACGTGTTTGGGTGAGGGGAACATAATTAGCTAAATTTAGATTAAGCTTTAGCAATAGGTGTGCCTTCTATATGCATCATAATCCTATTAGATCCCAGAGTTTCATGTGGAACAGTTCTTAAGTTAATTAGTCCTATCCAGTTTTCCTTTTCTCTTCTTAAATCTTCTCCAACACTATTTACGAAATTTTCATTATTTGTAAAAGGAATTCCTGAGTTTATATAAGAACGGCCTACTATTTTGTACTGATTTCTTGGATCTCTTGAATTAAGTTCTACCAAGGATCCGTGATACAAAATAACTTCTTGCTTTCTTTGTTCGTTCTGTTTTGCCATAATTTCCCATGAAACTAGGACTATATAAACCTTTCTGTTTGTTATTACTATTAAGTTACTTATTTTTTAGTTTCTTGAAAATAAAAACCCCGACGAGATTTCTCCCGTCGAGGCAATAATCATCAAAAAACCCACAAAATTGTCGAGTGCCTCTGAAGTATCGGTAGTATGCTTAGCCCCGTCCATTTTCCTCGCTCTGAACCTCGATAGGTGAGCTGTTACGCTTTCTTTGAATGATGGCTGCTTCTGGGCCTACATCCCTAGTGTCTCAGGTTCGGAACCAAGTTTGTTACACTTAGCATACCTTTTGGGACCTTAACTCCAGTCTCCCTTGTTCGGGTCTCGGAACAGCACCTTACGCGCTGACCCCCATTCCTTCTGAAAGTAATCAACAAGTTCTGAGTTGGAAGGGGTTCCGTATCCTTGCGGACCTGCGAACCTTATCCGTACTTTACCTCGTTGATAAACACAGAAAGACTATACTTCGGCATATTTCGACAGGAACCAGCCATTGCCAAACTAGATTGGCTTTTCACCCCTATTCGCAAGTCATCTGAGTACAATGCACATAACACCAGTTCGGTCCTCCATTCTCCTTTCGAAAAACTTCGACCTGCTCACGAATAGATCGTCTGGCTTCGGGTCGTATCCTTGTGACTGTCGCCCTTTCAGACTCGCTTTCGCTATGGCTTCAATTTAACCTTGCCACAAAAATACACTCCGTGGTTCATTTTTCAAAACGCACGTTGCAACACCGTAATGCCGCAACTAACTGTAACTACTAGATTTCAAGTCTTTTAACCCCCGATTAAGGGTACTTTTCAGCTTTCCCTCGCGGTACTAAGTTCGCTATCGGACTTGGATTCATATTTAGGGTTAGGAGTTAATCCTCCTATATTCAGACCTCCAATCTAAGAAGCCCTACTCTGTTGAAGCATGCCATATTGTCTTTGAATACGGGACTATCACCCTCTAAGGTATTCTGTTCCAAGAAACTTTTTCTCGACAACTTAGGCTCAGCTCCACCACATTTCTGCCGTCGTTTCCAACGGAGATTCGGTTCGCCCTGTTCCCTTTTCGCTCGCTGCTAATGGGGGAATCGCAATTGTTTTCTTTTCCTGCCGGTACTAAGATGTTTCAATTCCCGGCGTGTGTTTCCATCTCTGGATTTTTCGAAAAACACGTTTTCGCATTCGGAGATCCCTGGTTCAAAGCTCGCATGCAGCTCCCCAAGGCTTATCGCAGCTTGCCACGTCCTTCATCACAATCCAAACCAAGCTATTCATCTAGTAGCTTAAATAAGATCTATCCTTCTGAAATAATTATTGCCTTCCTACTTGCTTCATTGAATATTTTCTCGACCTGACATTTTACCGTCGGTAAAACGCCAAATTTATCACTAAAAAAGTGAATATGATTTTGATTTTTGAAATTTACGATTTTGTTTCCTCCGAAAAGGTGAGTATGGTGGGAATTTAGGGGTTTTAAATGTTTTTGTTTACT
>JAHISS010000038.1 GCA_018817905.1 Nanobdellota archaeon | reverse complement strand
GAGAGAAGGTTTTTTCAAATTTTTCTAAAGAAGTCAGAGCAATTTTGGAGGATAAACCTCCAAATTCTTAATAAAGGAGCCAACTGTCAAAACTGTTTGAGTGACAGAATTAGTCGGATCTATGTGGCGAGGTCAAGTTTTACCATATGTTTCCCTCAGGAATAATAGCGACTCAACGATCAGCCGAGTAATGCTGCAAGAATCCCGCAAGAGCTAATTTAGTTGAATCCAACATTCTTTTAACCGAACTCCTCGAAACGCCCAATTTCCTAGCAATTTCTCTATACGTCATTCCGCCAACCTTCATAAGAAAAATAGCCCGTCCTTGCGGATTAGGCAATCTCTCTAAACCCTCTCCAATATCAAACCGGCGACTGAGATAATCTAAGACTTCGGACCCATTCGGTCTAAGTTGAAAAAAATCAATTCCCCCGCCCCTTTTTTGAGTTTCAGTCCAATTAAAAAAATCAATAGCCCTTTGTTTTGCAAAATTCCAATAGATTCCATTAGGATGAATTGTGCCCTCATCAAACGCGCACAAACCCCGTAAAGCAACGTCTTGAACAACATCCTCTGCCTCAACAAAAGGATTTCTTTCAAAAAAAGCATGATACTTACGAGACAGTTCACGAACCAACTGTGGCCTATTTAGCTGCATCCAATCAAGAAACATGCATCCTTCACTCATCTTCTAAACCCCTTCTTCTTCCCAAACGTCAATTCTTTGTTTCCATTTCCCATTTCACATCCTCATCTTCCTACCAAACTTTCGCGCCAATTTCATAATCATCTTCTGATCCATCTTCCCACCAATCATCGCGCCTTGCGATTTAATCATCTCCTTCAACATCTTCCACTGCTTTATCAACATTCGAATATCAGAAGTCGAACAACCTGCTCCTTTAGCAATCCTTTGTATCCTCGAAGTTTGCTTTTCCAAAATTTCAGGATTTTCAATCTCTTCTTCAGTCATAGAATTGATCGCATGTTTCCATTTCTTGACCTTCGCCTGTTGTCCTTCCAACGCCCCCTCCCCAATCTTATCTTTAACCTTGCCCAAACCAGGAATCATCCCTAAAACTTTGTCCATCGAACCAAGCCCTTCCATTCCTTCCAACTGCGTCTGCAAATCACGAAGAGTAAATTTCCCCGACTGCAATTTCTCCTGTTGCCTTTGAATCTCTTTCTCATCCATAACAGAATGAATCTTTTCCATCAAAGTTTTCAAATCGCCCATCCCCAACAACCTCGACAAGAAAGATTCAGGATCAAACGTCTCCAAATCAGCAGGCGTCTCTCCAGTTCCAATAAACACTACCGGAGCTTCAACCTCCGCGCACGCAGTCAACGCCCCGCCCGCCTTTGCCGTAGAATCCATTCTCGTAATTATTACCCCAGTAACACCCGCAGCATCCTTAAACGCGCGCGCCTGCTCCTTCGCTGCCTGTCCAATGTCTGCCTGCATCACCAAAAAACTCTCCGTCGCCTTCACAACCTTAGCAATCTTCTTTATCTCGCTAATCAATTCCTTGTCCAACGCATCCCGTCCTGCACTATCAACAATCACCAAACTATATTTCTTGAATTCATTCTCAAACTTCTTCCAAATCTTCAACGGATCTTTTTCTCCGGCATCAATAAAACAATCAATCTTCGCCTTATCACAAATCTGCTTCAATTGCTCTGGCGCAGCAGGCCGATGCACGTCCAGCCCAACAGCACAAACTTTCTTCCCCCGCTTTGAATAATAAGTCGCTAACTTTCCAATTGTCGTCGTCTTTCCAGCTCCGTAAAGTCCAACCAATAAAAAAACATCCCACTTCCCCAAAACCAAATCTCTTTTCTTTCCCAAAATCATAACAATCTCGTCATGCAACAGCTTGATTATATGCTCTTTCTTTTCAACACCCTTCAACCTCTCGTCAACAGCTGCCTGCTTTATCTTCTTTGACAACTCCATAACCAACCCAACATTCACGTCCGCCTCAATCAACGACCTCTGCAAATCCTTGACAATCCCATCAACAAGATTCTTATCAAGAAACACAGCATTCGCTATCTTATCCGTCGTCTTCCTCAAAACACTTCCTAGTTTCTCCAATACCATCTTACACAAAAACGAGTTAAAAGTTCCTTAATAAAGTTGCTGTTTCTCAATCAGATAAATCAGTCTATCCAAAACATCATATGCCTGTCCGTATGTCACCACTAAAACTTCGTGCCCTTTCTTCTCCAGAAACGGGATCACTTCCATCGCCCTCGAGCTGTGCCCCAACCCCTCCCCAGCCACACCATAAAGAGTTTTCATCCAACAAACAGATTCTAAAAATTAATAAACCTGTTGTTATTGCTAAAATCATGAAATGCAAAAAATCCCAAAACGCAGAAAGATGCAACTGCACTTATCCGTGCGAAAAGAAAGGAACTTGCTGCGATTGTCTCCGTTTCCACCTCGCCAACAAAGAGCTCCCTGCCTGCTGCTTCCCCGACGAAATAGAAAAAACCTATGACCGTTCGTTCAAAAAGTTTGCGGAGCTCGTGAAAGAAGGGAAAATTTAACAAACATTAAATAACATTAAATAACTCTCAAAAACTCCTCAATAAACGAATTTGGGACAGGATTAAAGCCTGAATAAGTTATGCCAAATATCTCTACAGAAAACAGCAGTATCAATTCTGTCCACCCTCTTCTGTCTAACTTTCCATCCAAACATTTTCTTATCTCCTCCGAAACAACTCTCTGAGTTGTTTCTCTTAAAATATTCTTCAAGAT
>JAHISS010000037.1 GCA_018817905.1 Nanobdellota archaeon | reverse complement strand
GGTCACATCGATACCGTCGGTGATGGAAGAGGATTGGATGAAGTTAAGAAATATGTTCTGAGTCAAGGGAGAAATATCGATCAGTTGACTTTATTCGAATTTATCGATACCCCGCAGCTTGCTGCGACTGGGTAGTTCATTCTTGTGCGGAGATACTGAAGAGAGAGAAACATTTAAATACTAAGTAACTATTATTGAAACAAAGTAAAGATAGTAATAAGTAATTATAACTAATCTTTACTAAGTAAAATGCCAAAGCAGGAAAAAAAGGTAAAGAAGTTTTTGTTGGAAGTTCCCGAAGGAATTTGGGAAAATTGGAAAAATACAGTTCCACGTTCCATCTCATTGAATAAAGCGTTAATAGAACTTTTAAGGACGGAGGGGAAGAAATGAAATTTGGGATTGCTGTCCTAATTCTTCTTGTGACTTTGCCGAGTCTTGCTTCGGCTTTTCTAATTTCAGATCAGGGGACAAATGTCCTGGAAGTCGCAACTGGAAGTTTAACCGCGTCTGCTAATTTGACAATAAGCATATACGATAATCTCACCGGCGGGAATTTAATCTTTGAACAGAGTTTTGAAGATGGAATAGCGAATGGCTCTTGGAATGTTATGATAAACCCCAATTTGAAATATGGCTTAAGTTATTACAAAGACTATCAAATTAACGGCGAAGATCTTGATTTTGATGGGAATGAAAGATTGGAGTTTCAGTCTTCTGTTGGAGGCATAAACAATGTTTCGTTCATTAATTTTTCTTTGATAAACTCGTGTTCTGCTGGAAGTTCAATAAGATTCATTTATGAAAATGGAAGTGTGGAATGCGAGACAGATGATGATTCTGGAAGCTTGAACTTAACAAATTATGCTTTGAAAAACCAGTCGGAAACTTTTGAGGGAAATATAACCACTTCACAAACAGGATTTTTTGGGTGGTTGGGAAGCTTGACTTCGAGGATAACAAAAATATTTGTTCAAGATATTGACTTTAACGGAACGATAAACGGAAGTGGCAATATAAATATTACCGGCAATGTGAGCGCGGGCTATTTTATGGGCGACGGTTCTTTACTGACGAATCTCCCTGCCGGAACGGAATCAGACCCGATATTTGCTGCCGAAAATTCTACGCTGTGGGCTGCTATAAACTCCAAACTTGCGGAAACAGACCAAAGATATAACGAAACGACTTTGGTTCTTTCTGTCAATACTACTTCGAATATCATGAACCTAGACTTTTATAACAAATCTGAGGTTGATGATTTGGTTGCAGGTGCTGGTGGAGGAAATTCCAGTTTCAATCAGAGTTTGACGGACACGCTTTATTATTCAATCAGCAACCCTTCGAATTTTATTAATGAAACGACTGGGCAAGTGTTTAATGATACGACTTTGATTTTGACTGTTAATTCTTCGTTGTGGAATTACATAAACTCAAATGAAGCAAGTTGGCTGTCAACTTATAATGAGACTTATGATGCAAAGGCAGGAACGGGAAATTGCCCTGCGGGGCAGGTTGTAGTTAATACAACTTCGTCTGGAGTTCAGTGTGCAATTCCGACAGCTGTTGAGACAGAACCTGCGTGGAATGGGAATTATAGTATCTTTACTGGGTTGATTAACAATGGAAGTTATCTATCGACTTATAATTTTACTTATAATGCTTGGGCATACAACCAGACAACTCCTGCAGAAGCTTACACCGATTCTGTTGTAAGTGCGAATAATGCTTCTTGGCTTTCTACTTACAATGCAACTTATGCTGGCTCAGTTAACAATGCATCTTATCTTTCTACTTACAATGCAACTTATGATGCTAAAGTTTCAGGAAACTCATCCTGGAATCAATCCCTCGCTGGTTCTCTCTATGCTGGAGTTCAATGGAATTACAACCAGACAACTCCGTTTACAGATTGGCTGTCAACATTTGCGTATAATTACAACCAGACAACTCCTGCAATAACCTACGCGGATAATATCAATACAAGTTTGTCTTCGAGGATAGATGGAATTTCAGAAGAAAATTCATCCTGGAATCAATCCCTCGCTAATTCTCTCTATGCTGGAGTTCAATGGAATTACAACCAGACAACTCCTGCTCAAACTTACACCGATTCTGTTGTAAGTGCGAATAATGCTTCTTGGCTTTCTACTTACAATGCAACTTATGCTGGCTCAGTTAACAATGCATCTTATCTTTCTACTTACAATGCAACTTATGACTCTAAGGCAGACTATCAGTTTACAAACAATAACTTTAATGGAAGTGGCAACTTTACTACAACCGGGGATTTGTCCTTTGAATTGGGGGGTGGGAGAACCATGCATTTACAAAAAGCGGGGAATGAGTTTTATATAAACGGAACAAGAAGTATAGATGTAACACCTTATAGTCCGATGGTGAACATTGAACCGACAAACTTTTTGGATTACGCTGGAAATATAATAATCAGAACTTTCTACGAATCAGACCCAGACTATGATAACATAACTTCATTCTATAATCCAGTAGAATTTGACAGCGATATAAGATTGGATGGAAATGTGCGGGGAGATATAAACCTGATTAAATACACTGGAAGCGATTATAACTCAATAACTAGCTCAGGAGGCCTGCGTCTTGCGGCAACCAGCTCAACGAATGGAATTGTTTCAATTGAAAACACTGTCACTAATGCAGATGTTACATTGAGGATGTGTGTAAACGGCAATGCAAATTGTACTGTAGTATTCAAAGTATTTGAAGATAATCCTAAAGAGATGACTTTAATTCCTGCATCAACAGCTAATATGACAATGTTTGAAAATGCAGAGGCAGGGGAGAATAGTTATTTTAAAATATCGGGCTATGACTCAGGAAACAGTGTTCAGGGAACTGTTGGGTTTAGAGTTCAACCTGATGGAGATTTCGCAATAGAAAACATTAACAACACTAAAAATGTGGAAATAGAGATGAACGCAACAATATCTAACTCTCTGATAGTTTTAGGAGACCAATTCTGCAACGCAACTGATAATTGTTATTCTGTTGCAGACTTTTTACTTGACACTGGTGGAAACTTATCTTGGAATCAGACCTTAGCAGATTCTCTTTATGCAGGAATTCAATGGAATTACAACCAGTCACTATCATCTTACAACATGTGGAATGATATTTGGAGTTCAACCTATAACGAAACTTACGCTGGCTCAGTTAACAATGCGTCTTATCTTTCAACCTACAATGCAACTTATGACGCTAAAGATTCTGGAAACTTATCTTGGAATGAAACAAGGGCAGATGGTAAATATGTAGATGTTTTGGGAGATACAATGACAGGAGCTTTAACCGTTGGAGCAGATAGTTCTGGAAATAATGTTAAGTTCTTTAGTGATACAGC
>JAHISS010000036.1 GCA_018817905.1 Nanobdellota archaeon | reverse complement strand
CAAGGACAAGGCTCATACAACCCAACAGAATCCTCACTAACAACTTCTTGAACATGCGTATCATTTTCACAAGAAACTATCTGATCGCCCCCATCAATAACATCTAAAATACAAAACCCATCCTCGTCAAATCCGTTGCAATTCCCATACTTCACATAATTGTAAACCGCTGTCCCGCTCGCATACGTGCTCCATAAAAAAACAATCAGCAAAATAAATGAAATCGCCTTGTAATTTTTGTAAAAAAACCTCGCTGTCCCAGGAGAAAACCGAAGCAAGTTCCCGCTAATCTTGCTCTTAATCCTATCGTCTAAACCACTGCGGCACTTCTGAAACGTAGCTGTCTTAAACAAACATTCCAACGACTCTCGCGTTAGCCTCCGATACTTCACGCTAAAAATCCCAAGAAATGCGAAAACCGGCAGCGCAATCCAGCATAACATAATGTTGTAAAAATTCTTGACTATAAAAACTTGACTATGAGTTCAAATTTTGCACATTAAAATTGAAAGATTATTTCCCAACCCGCTCGCGCCCACCAAAATATTTTGATGATTAATATCAAAACCAAATATACTTTACAGAGATTAACACCTTGGAATTCAGCCTTTTATGTTTATTGATATTTGTCAGATATTGTATGCAAATCGAAAGTGCTATATTTAGCTATTTAGGACGCTAAATCAATATTGAGTTTAGTTAGTCTGGACTTGTACTAATCGCAGATATTTTTCCCACAAAACCCTTATCAAAAACCCAGCAACAACCTATGCTATCCGAAGCCATTTGTAATCCCTTAGTTTAATAACTTCAAAACCAGCAGCCATTAGATTATCATCAAAACACAACTGAGATAACTTATTTTCTTTGGCATAATCATCCCCATTCAAACAAATAATCTGACGAAGTCGATTATGAGTCAAGAAATCTGGGCAGCTTGTTGCGAACTATTTTTCAGATAAATTCTCAAAGACGAAACATATTTAAACAAACTTGCCCAAATTAATTCATGGTCTTCGGAAGCATAGCAGATATTTTCTTTCAGTGGGAGCACATGGGAGTTTTCGATTACATCTTGCCGTTTTTGTTAGTCTTCGCTCTTGTCTTCGGAATCCTAAACGCCACAAGATTCCTCGGCGAAAGCAAAGGCATCTACGCAATCATCGCGCTCGTCATCGGCTTCATGTCCCTCCGCTATCAATACCTCTTCTCCGACTTCATCTCAGAACTTTTCCCAAGATTAGGCGTAGGTCTTGCAATCTTATTATCAATCATGATTTTAGTCGGCCTTTTTATTGAAAAAGATTATCAAAAGTATTGGGCTTGGGGCCTATCCGCTCTCGGCTTTGTCATCGCTCTCGTAATCTTTTACCAAACAACAACCAGAATGGGCTGGTATTGGGGCGGCTACGGCAGCGAAGCAGTTGGATTTATCGTCCTCGCAGTTTTAATTGTTGGAGTAATAATTGCAGTTGCAGCAAGCGGCGGCAAAGATGATGGAAGCAAGGCTGCTAAATCAGGTGCAGAAGCAATATTCGGTCCTTGGAGAAAATAAGTAAATAAAACATCGCAGCTTCTGTAAAATTCTCATGTGATTGATACAAAAACAAACCAAAAGATTAATATCAAAACTAAACATGTTTTTAGAACTTAATAACACAGAGTTTGACCTTTTCCATGTATTAATATTTGTCGACATTGTATGCAAGCCAAACGTGCTATATCGGCTATTTCAAAGCGTCAAGCCAATATTGAGTTTAGTTAATCAGTAGTTGCATTAATCACCAAATAATTTACCCATACGTAACACATTTATTATTCTCACAAGTGCAAACAACATTTTCTCTGGACAAAGCTTCTGACTGACAAGGGCCGCTCCCATCTTCACATTTATTCATAACCTGGCTTACATATTCAGGAGTATTGCACCTGCCAGTAAACCAAACATATTGACAATTTTCATTTTCAACACGGCAATTCTCTTCTTTACTGCAAGAGGAGACTTCATCTTTTGGTTTATCATCTAATACTTCAACAGCTCCTGCGAAAAGCACTGCTGATACGATAACAAAAATTAAAATTATTTTTTGATTCAAATTTTATTGAAATTACTATGATTAATGCTTTTTCTTTTTCGGCTTTAAACTTCTATCGTTATGCAAAACCTTAAACGATTTCTGCGTTTCTTCCAGCTCTTTTTTAACGTCTTCAACACCTATCGCATATTCTCCAACTTTCTGCAAAATAGAAATTTGTATCTGGTCAATAATTTTTTCCATCCTCCTCAGCCTTTCGTTTAAATTAGAAGTCCTCGCCTCAAAAACGTTTTTCATGTCAATAACTTTTTCTAATTTATCTTGCAAAACCGAAAGTTTCTCGCTTACAACCTGTTCTGAAATCTCTGTGATAACATCCGAACTCATCGCCTCCTGATATGGCTGATACTGTTGATACGCTCCCCCGCCGTAAGCATCTTGATAAGCGCCCGCCTCTTGAGGAAGAGACAACTGCTCTTGACTATAATCTTGCTCTGGCATTGGTTGTTCTTGTGTAACCATTGACTGCTGCATCCCAGAATACTCCCCGCTCCCTTGCTGTTGTGAATATCCCCCGCCAGACGCGCCAACTTCCTGCGCTTGTTGAGGTGATTGCATAGACATTTCTTGCCCATAATCTTGCTGCCCCGGAGGCAAAGGCATTTCAGGCATCTCCATTTCTTGGCTATCTTGCGCGCCACCCTGCTCCGCATCTTCAGAAACCGCTGCCTTGATATTATTTTGAACCATTGTATCAACAATTTCTTTTTCCGAAATTCCTTTTTTCTTCAACTCAGTAACTATTTCTCCTTCTGATTTTCCAGCGCTCTTCAATCTCTTTATCTCATCTATCGTTGCCATCTTTTCAATTAATTCAAACATTAAGAGTTTAAAATAGTTTCCAATGACTTGTTGAAATGTAGCCTCAAGTTAATGCCCTTCGGGCAGTCCCGTCTTCTTAGCAGATTTTTTCGATTATTGAATTTTAATTTCGAGGGCGGGACGAATGTCGAAAAAATCTGCGTTTATACTTTATATACAAAAAATTATTTCCCTTCTCGCCCTCTTCGCAGTCACCAAACCTTTTCTGTTTAATCATTATCAAACCACTCTTGCCTGTGAGCAATTACAAATTGTGCTATTATCCAGTTGTATTTTTAGTCTTCTATCATTTTCTAAAACGTCCTTTTCCAAAATATCTGCCTACAACAATCATTCCTATAATGCCTGCAAGCGCCAAACCTGCCGGAAGGAGTTTGACCTGATAATCTGTTTCACGTTCCGGAGCATAATCTTCTTTGTTTATTGCAGGTTGAGTTGTAACTGATTGCAATATTGACTCTAAATTTGAAGGAGACTCAATAAAATCATTTTCCCCGAATATTGAACTTACTGGTGCAGTTGCAGGATATTCAACAGGTTGAGATGCTGGTTGACTCTCTACTGGTCTGGACGTTGGAGCCGAAGTAGGTTGAGATGTTAGAGCAGTTGCTGCGCAGTCATCTTGTTGGCGTATGTTCTTTTGGACTTCCAAATCCTTATTTTCTGCCATTCCTTCTTCAAAAGAGTTATACTGTTCTTCTAATTTTTTCTGCGATAATGGGATTTCGGAATAAAATGGAAAATATGCTCCATCAATGTACATATCATAACGGTAACCTGCTGGTTTTGACGACGATTCGTGCAAACCCAGGGCATCAAATAGAACGTTCAGCTCAGGGACATATCGCAAACTAATTCCCTCTGGGGGAGGATCTCCGAGATAGGGAAACACCATTCTTGTGAGCTCTAAAAATGTATTCCTCGGAGGTTGGAGTTCACTATTGATGTCTGTTAGAAGAAATTCTTGAGGTATTGTTCCCATTAGTTTTTCATAACGTTCTTTGGTCTGGGCGTAATGTTCTTCCATCTCTTCTTCTGATAAAGGAATCGCTATAAAATATGGCTGAGTAGTTGCATCTTCTGGCATCAACCTCCAGAGAAATCAGCTTTTAAAAATATTCTTACAATCAAGCTTTGTCAGGAGTTCGTTGGTTCTACTAAATAATTGGAAACGCAAATACTGAAAGGGCGAGCGCGTTACACACCACTAATTTAATTCAACAAAGGTGCGTGGTCGCGAGTTGGGTTTTTCTTCGTAGAAGAAATGTTAGAGGGATTTGAGAACCAACAAAAAGACAATTCCGGACAAAGCTTATAATCAAAGCAATCTAATCTTCCCGAAACAAATCAAACTGTCTTTGCAAAATCATCAACTCTTCCTTCCGAGCCGACTTGTCAACACCCTCGCTTATTCTCAACAAAATTTCCTTCAGCCGCTTGTTCTGCTCCATCAAAACTCCAACTACCTTCTTCATCTCCTGAATTTCGTTAAAATTCTTTTCCCTTTCCTTGACAAAACTATCACTAATCAACAGCATCCTATCTTTCAAAAGTCGATGCTTCTCCTCCAAGTCGCGAATCCTCGTGTTAATGTCTGAGAAAAACCTGTCTCCGCCATACGCCTCTTGAGAAAATTCTTCTACCATCTTACATCAAAACCACAAGAGTTTAAAATTGTTTCTTTAACACGAAACATTTTAAATATCCCTCACTTAATCCAAACATGAAAATCGGAGTTTCAATCAAACCAATTCTTCACGTTGCAGAAGACCCGCAAGAAATTCTCGAAGCCATCTTTGTCAAAGAAGCTGGTTTTGATTATGTCGAAGTCCACACAAACGATCTAAACGAAATCGAAAGTTTTTTCCTAAAACTTATAAAAAAATCAGGAATAAAATTTTCAGTTCATTGCCCTCATTTTTACTCAAACGAAAAAGTTAATTTCTGCTCAGATAAAAAAACAGACATCCAGAACGCTGACCATTGGTTAAAAGAATCAATAAAATATGCCAAGAAATTAAAATCAAAGAACGTCGTCATCCACCCAGACCAAGCAGCTTGTTCAAAGAAAAATTCATTAAAAATATTAGAAACTCACATAAAAAATAATCTAAAACTCCTAACAAAAAACCAAAAAATTTTAATTGAAAACATGCCTGGAGAAAACTATCCTCTTTCAACTCCGCATGAATTCAAAGAATTTTTAAAAAAATTCAAAAAGCAAGTTGCAGTTTGTTGGGACATTGGCCACGAGATTGTAAGATTCCAAAAACAGCAATTCACATTCCCAAAAATCTTAAAAAACAAAATCAAAGAAGTCCATATCTCAGGAATCGTAGAAAAACAAGGAAGATTCGGCGATCACGCTCCCCTAACAAAAAACAAATTAAAATTAAAACAAGCTCTCGATTCTCTGAAAGAAATAAATTTTAAAGGCCCAATAATTTTTGAAATCTCCACCAATAACCCGTTAGACATTCTCGAATCAAAAAAAGAAATTGATAAATCAATGATTAAGTCATAAAAATGGTGGGCTGTAGCTGGAATCATACTCCTCAGGAGTTAAACATCCAAATGGAAACTGTGCTTTTGAAATTGGAAATCTTCCCTGCCCAATGACTCTGTCTCTAGCATGTTCAAACATCGGACTCTTCTGCCCGCGACTTGCATAAACCAAAGTTCCCTCGCTGTGAACCTTTCTCTCAGACAATTTCCTCAAGCCACTCCAATCTCTTTCCCTAAACTTATCAACAAACTTTCCTCTCAAATCTTTATCTTCCCCAAACATAATCTCGCTAACTCCGTCCGTATAAACTAAAACATAATCATCAGGTTTAATTGCTCTTGTGCCAGTTCTGACATAATACGCTGCCTCTGCTTCCCCAGTTAAAACCCCAAAAGAATATTCTTCCAGAGGTTTATTTCTGTAATCTCTCCGAATTATTCTCCTTGTTTCAGAATCTGCCCAAGTTTTCCCGCGCAATCGCTCGTCTCCCCAGATAAATCTATCAAGTCGATGCGGACTTTCGTCAGGAGTTCTAAATGCTAAATCGCCATTTGGTTTCAAAACAGCCACTCCTGCGTCGCAGATATATCCCCAATGAACAACATCTTCCCTCAAAACTGCTCCAGCAGCAACACAACCAGGAAAATCATTTTTCAAATAATCGCACTCAACTCCTCTCTGTCTCCACTCTTCCTCAATTCTTTCATTTCCCACTTTAAACGCCCCCCTCACAATTCTCTCATCAGCATCTAAAACATCTCTCAATCCTTCTCTAAAACCACTACAAAATAAATTAGCAGCTCTCCTCGCCAAGCTTAATCGCGGATAATGTAAAACAGTATTCAAATCCCTTCGAGCAGCTGTTCCATTTTTGCAATCCCGCGTCACACCGTCTGCAACAACCATAATTCCTGCCCGCGCGTCAAAACTAAACACATCTTCAACAGGCATAAGCGCCGCCCGCTTCTTCCGATTCACTGCAATAAATCCTTTCATCATTTCAATCAACCTCAAAACCAGCTTTTCTTAACGGCTCTTTGTATTTATCATAAACTCCAGAGTTTCCATCATTAAAGAAAACTCTAAATTTATAATCCAATTCTCCGTCAAAAATGTGAACCCCATTGTGTTTTCCAGTATACCTCAACTTCAAATGATCAACTCCAAAATGAAAAGACAAAATCGGATTATCTGGATGAATTCTTTCTCCCTGAGCCCTCCCTCTTGCAAACCTCACAACTTCTGAACTTGGATCATAAATCGGCTCAATGAAATTAAGCGCAGGTCTTGATTCACTTCCTTCAACTACCCGAAATTCTTTGCTCTCGCAAAATATCCCTCCTTGCGCACTCCTTTCTGTGGCTATCAAAACAGGTTCTCCAATAACTTCAAAAGCTTGGTGTGCCATAAAAACACAATCTAAAAACCTTATTTAAACATTTCGCCCATGCAAATATTTGCCTTATCCGGAAATAATATTCATTCGATAATAAACAATCTGGACTTCCAGAATATCCTTGGGGATGGCTATTATTAAAGCAGTTATGAACTTTACTCAACACAATCTATCTCCTACAAATAAACAACAAATTATTTAACTCCCCGCACACAACTAATACTATGTTTTTCAAAAAAGGGTCTGCAGTCTACGCAACAGAAATCGAAAGAAGGGAAGGCGAAGACGTTCTCTACATCAACATGCTCGGCCTTCCGCTCGTCCCGTCAATTGCAGAAAACCCAGAAATAATGGCCCGCGTCATCGACCTCCTCGCAGAAAACCCAAACGTCTCGAGAATCGTGTTCGTCCAGCAAAGAAACTATTCCTATCCTTCAAAACAAATTCTCCTCTTAAGCGAAATCGCAAGCATCCTAAACTTCCTGACAAAACAAGAAGAAATCCTCTCCCCAAGAAAACTAAGTCTCTACGGCTCCACCGCCGAAGTCCACGAAGACATACAATATTTGCTCACGCTGCTAAAACGAGACCCAATTGCCTGCTACCTTGAACTAAAAACTCGCATTGAAGATTTAGGCCAGCAGTTCGGACAAGCAGCAAGCAATTCCAACCTCACCAATTACATTCGCTTTCTCAAAAGATTCCGCGACCTCCTCGACAGCACAAAACTTATCAAAGATTCCATGAACCTGATAACAACATCTGCCTTCGGCAAAAGAGCAATCTACCGCACAATCTTCCGCCCAGAAGTCCTGCCAAATTTCACCTTCACAAGATTAGCAGCGCAGCTTCCAAAAGACGCCGAACTCATCGACCAGTACGAACTCCTCGCCGACGAAGAACAAATCGTCGTAACAATTCTAAAAAGAAAAAACGACTCAAAATACTTCTACCATGTAATGCCTCCAGAATACGCACTAAGCGAAAACCATCACATGCTCCTCAACCTCGGGCGAAACGTCCTCTCTGAACACCGCCCAAAATCCGAAGAATTCACCGACCCTGAAAGAACGAGGAAAGTCTTCTTCAACATCGCCCGAGACATGCTCTCTGAACTTTCAAAAAGCAAAGGAATAAACCTAAGCTACCGCGAACTCGTCGGGCTTGCTAAAATCCTAGTAAGACACACAATCGGCTTCGGAGTAATTGAACTTCTCCTAACAGACTCAAGATTGCAAGACATTGTTTTGAACGCTCCAATCACGCAAAATCCAATCTTCGTCCGCCATGAAAAATACGACGAATGCGTAACAAACGTCATCCCAAGTTTTGAAGACGCAAATTCCTGGGCTGCAAAACTCCGGCTTGTTTCCGGCCGCCCGCTCGACGAAGCAAACCCAATCCTCGACACTGACTTAACTTTTGAAAACGCAAGAGCAAGAGTCGCCGCAACAACACAACCGCTTTCCCCAAAAGGTCTTGCCTACGCCTTCCGAAGACATAGGGACCAGCCATGGACCTTGCCGTTGTTCATAAAAAACAAAATGCTCAATTCCTTCACAGCTGGCCTGCTCTCGTTCCTAATCGACGGTTCCAGAACACTGCTTGTGGCCGGAACTCGTTCGTCAGGTAAAACTTCCCTGCTCGGGTCGTTGATGTTAGAAATCATGCCAAAATTCAGAACAATTGTAATTGAAGACAGCGTAACTGGAGATGCTAAAATAACTGTAAAAGAAAATGGAAAATTCAAAAAAACATCCATTGGAGAGTTTATCGATAAAAGAATAGGAAAAAATGGCTTTATAGACGTTGACGGAAGAGAAAAAGAATGCAACTCAGATAATGTGAAAATATTTTCTGTTAACAAAAAAGGAAAAGTAGTTCTATCAAAACCAAGCAAATTCATAAGACATAAAATCAATAAAAACATTTACGAAATTAAAACAACATCTGGGAAAAAGATAAAAGTTACTGAAGATCATTCCCTATTCACTTTAGATGAAAAAAATATCCTCAAGGCAATAAAATCCAAAGAGCTCAAAGAAGGAAGTTTCATAGCGATTCCCAAAAAGTTACCTTTTGACAATTCTCTGCAAAGCATTAATTTATTACAAGATTTAGAAAAGTTCGATAAAAAAATATTTATTTTAGGAAAAGAAATAGAAAAATATATCGAAGAAAATAGGAAAGAATTATTTTCACTTGCATACCCTTTAGGTTACAAAAAATCAACAATTCAAAATTGGACAATTAAAAAAATCATTCCAGTAAAAATCTTTAATAAAATCAAAAATAAAATAAATTCAGAAAATCTACTTATTAAATCTGAAGGAGCATCCAATAAAATCCCTGTAAAAATAATCCTCGACGAAACATTCCTAAGTTTTGTAGGTCTGTGGCTTGCAGACGGCTGCTATGACAAAAATTCAGTTATTGTTTCTGTGCAAGAAGAAGAAAACAAAGAAGTTGTAAAAAAAATTGCTGAAAGATTTAATTCCAGAATTAAAATCCACAGTGATAAATTCTCATCGATGATAAATTCCGTTCTGCTCAAAGAAGTTATGAAAAACGTGCTCGAATTAAGAGGTAATTCGTACACAAAAAAAATTCCTTCCTGGGCCTATAATTTATCAGACCAGCAAGTTGGTTCATTGCTTAAAGGATTCTTCAGCGGCGATGGCTGTGCTTCAGACAAAGAGATTGTTTTTTCTGTCTGTTCAAAAGAATTGATTGATGACATAACCATTTTGCTATTAAGATATGGCATTGTTCTTAGAACCTCTCATTTAATCAGACCTGACAAAACCATAAATTGCAGAATTGGAACTACAAAAATGATTAAAAAATTCGAAAATGATATTGGCTTCTTAGTCGCCTCAAAACAAGAAAAATTGAGAACGCTTGCTTCCAGAATTTCTACGCATGATAATTGTGATGTCATACCTCTTTCCTCGGAAATAAAAAAAGAATTAAATGAAATCCTGGGAAATAAATTCAATAAACATGATTATATCACAAGACAAAACAATATCGGACGAGAGCATTTATCTAAATTGCTTGCAGCAGTTCCACAAGGCATCACAAAGCCAATAGATTCGCTAAAAGACATCGTAAACTCAGATATTTTTTGGGATAAAGTAAAAAGCATAAAAAAGGTAAATGAAAAAGGATACGTGTATGACATTTCTGTTCCAGGAAATGAGAACTTTATCTGTGAAAATATTCTCGCCCATAACACTTTAGAACTCCCAGTAGAATCTCTAAGAAAAATCGGCTATGACATTCTTTCACTAAAAGTTCGGTCAGCTCTTGTCAAGGGAACAAGCGAAGTTGAAGCAGCAGAAGGAATCCGGGCAAGCTTGCGTTTGGGCGACTCTGCTTTAATTATCGGCGAAGTCCGTTCAGAAGAAACCAAAGCACTTTACGAAGCAATGCGCGTCGGCGCCCTGGCAAACGTCGTCGCAGGAACAATTCACGGCGACTCGCCTTACGGAGTTTTCGACAGAGTTGTCAACGACCTAAACGTCGCCCCGACAAGTTTCAAAGCAACAGATATCATAGTCATGACAAACCCAATCAAAACTCCAGATGGACTGCACTCAATGAAACGCGTTGTCTCAGTAACCGAAGTCAGAAAACACTGGACAAAAGACCCGCTCTTGGAAAAAGGTTTCGTAGACTTAATCCGTTACAACGTAGAAAAAGACGAACTCGAACCAACTCCAGAACTAATCAACGGCGACTCAGAAATAATAAAAAACATCGCAGGAAACGTAAGCGGCTGGGCAGGAAACTGGAACGCAGTTTACGACAACATTCTCCTCCGCGGAAAAATAAAACAAGAAATCGTCAGCGCCGCAGACAAACTTTCCAAACCAGAACTAATGGAAGGCCCGTTCAATGCTATCGCCAACGGCGCATTCCACCGCATCTCCGAAGAAGTCAGAGAAAAAACAGGACTCCCAAACTCCGAGGAAGTTTTCCCGATGTTTAAGGAATGGTTGTATAAAGAGGCTGATAAGACCTAGCTTTTCGCCTTATATCTCAAAAAATAATTTTGTCTGCCAAGTCTAAATTCTACGCCAACAGGTCCAGCGCATGTTACTGCAATCTGTCTGTCTCCATCGCTTCCAAACTCAACTCCCTTAATTTCCGCGCCCCCAAAAGGTTCAATATCTATCAAACGGCTTATTGTTTGAAGTTTCGCATTAACTGCTATTTCAGCTCTTTCCCCGTTCAAAGAAACCAGCCCCTCTAAAGCAGTCATTCCCTCCCGAAGCAAATCAAAGTCTTCCTCACTTGCTGTATAATCTATTACCTTCACCCCGGGTCCAAGGAAACCCCATATAAAAAGATTATTTTACTGTAGAATATAATGAGTTGCCAAATACCACAAACTATAAATCTTTCCTCGTCTAATTTTCCATATGTCCCAAATAAAAATTGCAGTAATCGGTTTAGGCAACTGCGCATCTTCGCTTATTCAGGGAATCCATTACTACAAAAACAAATCTCCAGAAGAAATAATCGGGCTCATGCATCACAACCTTGCCGGCTATTTCCCTCAGGACATCAAAGTCGTAGCAGCATTTGACATTGACAAAAGAAAAGTCGGCAAAGACGTCTCACAAGCAATATTTGAAAAACCAAACTGCACAAAAGTTTTCCAAAAAGAAATCCCTTCTCTTGGTGTAACCGTAAAAATGGGAAAAGTTTTAGATTCTTTCTCTGCCCATTTAGAATCTTATCCTGAAGACGAACGCATCCTTCCTTCCTTCGCCCCGGAGCCAACAAAAGAAGAAATAGTTGAAGAACTAAAAACCTCGCAGGCAGAAATCCTAATAAACTACCTTCCCGTCGGTTCTGAACAAGCTACAAAATTCTACGCCGAATGCGCACTTGAAGCAGACTGCGCTTTCATAAACTGCATACCTGTCTTCATCGCCTCAAACAAAGAATGGTCTTCTCGATTTGAACAAAAAAATCTCCCAATAATCGGCGACGATATTAAATCACAACTTGGCGCTACAATTGTTCATCGCGTTCTCTCAAACTTATTCAAAAAACGCGGCATAAAACTTGAAAGAACATATCAGCTCAATACCGGCGGAAACACGGATTTTTTGAACATGCTAAACCGCTCCCGCCTGAAATCAAAAAAAATATCAAAAACCGAAGCAGTAACATCGGTTTCTGCTCCAATTGAAGAAAAAAATATCCACATCAGCCCCTCAGATTATGTTCCGTGGCAAAAAGACAACAAAATCTGCTACATCCGCATGGAAGGAAAACAATTCGGAGATATTCCGATGGAACTTGACCTAAAACTTTCTGTCGAAGATTCGCCAAATTCTGCCGGCATTGTTATCGACGCAATCCGCTGCTGCAAACTCGCGCTCGACCGCAGCCAAGGCGGAATCCTCAAAGCCCCTTCTGCCTATTTCATGAAACACCCGCCAGAACAAATCCCCGACGATTTAGCGTATGAGTTAGTTGAGGAGTTTATTACAGAACAACAATAACTACCCCCCAAGCCCGCCCAACGCAAAAGTCGCAAGCAGCGCCAAAGCCATAACTGAAATAAACGCTGTAGCCAAATACAAGAAAATTCCTGTCCGCAAATTCTTCGCCAGCTCATATTTCTGCCTCAAAGGATCTTTCCCCGAATCAACTGTCACCAGCGCGCCTGTCAAAATAAAAATAACTTCAATTATGTAAATCCCAATGCTCAACTGAATGAAATACGGCGGCACCATGGTCTCAACCTGGAATATATCAAACACTCCTGCAAACCCCACATCTGTCACCCCGTCAGCAGTTAAATTTCCTAATTTATTCAAAATAAAAGTAATCATCGCGCTCAACCCGACAACAATCCCCGCAAGCAGCGGCGCCAGAAAAGTCATGTTCGACTTCATGTCAGAAACAATCTCAGCCAGCAAATCTTTTAACCTCTCATTAATCTTATCAATGTTCTTAACGTATTGCGAGATAGACATCAAAGAGCGCGCTGCAATTTTCAAACCTTTCTTAACCGACTCAACTAAAATCCTAATAGAAGTTGCAATCAAAGCAGAAGGATAATAAATTATCGCTCCCCTCTTCTTGTCAAAAACAGCTGACTCCAAACTCATCCCGCTTTGCTGAACGTTCTGGCTGACTAAATTGAAAAAATCCGCGCTCTTCTGGCCCTGCGTTGACATCGCAACCTTGCCAAACGCCAACTCTGCCGGAGTCCCATCTCCAAGCCGATTCCCAAGTTGAAACAACGAATTAGCAAACTCTTTCTCCAGCTGTTTCGTGTCTTCCCTCGCTTTAATCAACTTTTTCGTCTTCTGCGAATATCCCATAAATAAAAACAACGCAATTGAAAGCGGAATAAACATACTCAACAATATCGCTGCCAAACCAAACGGCCCAGTTGTCTTCCCTCCAACAGTCTTAAAATCAAAAAGATAATCATCGCCCAAAACACTCAAGCCAATCTCGTTAAAAGTATAATCGTTCTGCAAGTTCAGCGTGTCAGTAAAAAAACCCCATTGGAAAATAAAAGGCAAAAATCCCAAAATCAAAAGAGGCAGCGCAACAAGAGCAGCAATCATCCAAGGTCTCCTGGATTTGTAAGCTGCGTAATCAGGATTCAATTCTAAAGCTGCAGTTTCACCATAGCCGCCAGGTCTTTTGAACAAAACCTCTGAAACCATGTAAAAAACAAAAAACGGAATTATCACATTAAACAAAACAAAAACATGCGGCCACCGAATCACCCCACCTAACAAAGTCGAAGCCAGCGGCAGCAGCGCCAACCCTAAAGTCGGCAAAATAATCCCAAGCATGTACAAGTTCGTCAACGGGCTCCTTATCTCCCTCGAATACTTCAACATTTTCTCGTAAACACCGTCAAGAATAACCTGCAGCGCCCGTTCCAAAATTTCAACCCGCCTTGATTCCGACGGCTCAAACAAGCTCGATTCCACCAAATGAAAACTCTCAACAAACTCGGGAGAATAATCCTTCCACGTTTCCAAATAATTTTCAAGCGACTGCTTAATCGTGGAAAACTTCCCTATCTCTACATCATAAAATACTTTCTTAAAGTCCAACGCGAGCGGCCCTTCCAAATGCTGCGACGCAAACCTAACCGCCCGTTCCAAATTAGACGTATGCTTCATGTAAACAACAGCATACAAAATTGCAGGCACCATCTGAGCGCTTGCTTCCAATCTCCAAGAATTCGCCAGTCTCTTCGGCATTGTCGCAGTATAATAAAAAACAAACAAACTCGCTATCAGCCCCAAAAAAACAAACAGCGCGAGGTCAGAAAGCTCGCTAAACTCCATCAGATAAAACGCAACAGCGAACAAAACCGTCGCGAAAAAAATCGCAAGCATCGACAACAGCGACAGCGTCCAGACCTGGCTCGGCATCACATCCAAATGCGCAACATTGATAAAACGCTGCACTTTCATCCTGTCCTTTTCAGCAACTCTTATCTTAATAACATTTCCAAGCGACTTCGCCCACCGCTCATATCTCGTCAGCTCTGGCTGCATCTCTTCCCGAAACTTCTGATACTCCCCAGAATAATCTCCCCCGCCAGCTGCATCGCCAACATTGAGCTGCGACTCAAGCTTCCGGCCATACTTCTCCAAAACCTCTTTTGCACTTTTTACCATTCCCTTTTCCTCCCTATAAAAGAAAAAACAATATTATAAAGATTTGCAGAAAACAAGCTTTGTTGAAAAAGTCTGAAGTTGCAGGTTTGACTATTTTGCTGGGGCTGGCGGGCTGGGCCGCGAACAGTCGTAAAAAAGATTTTCAACAGAACCAAATCAAACATTACATTTAATAATCTCTTAACATTATAAATCAAATGATGAAAAGAGGGACAATTATAACAGACAAATTAGTTATATGGCTCATTGTATTTGGCTGCATTGTATTGCTATTAATAGTGGCCGGACTTATCTCCGGAAAACTCGGCGCAATCGGAGAACTGATAAAAACATGGCTCAGATTCGGATGATGAAAAAAGCAGACGTCAGGACAGCTTTCGTCATAGGTTTAATGCTAGCCGTGTTTGTCTTGATAGTTTTTTTCATGCTATTCGGCAAAGACGTTTGGTTCAAGCTCCTAAACATAACTCCGGAATATAACATGACCAAACCTCCAATACCAGATGAAGTAAGATTCGGCTACAACATAGCGCAAGACAAAGCGAAATTTTACGACGGCACATCTTGGATGGATTTCGAAGAAATAGAATTTAACGATAAAAAAATTAACTCTGGAGCAACAAGATATTATTTCGCAGAACATTACTTCGATAGGAATCTTCCTGTTGAATTTGAAATGCCCCGCTCAAAAGCTAGCCATATCAGTATTAACGACGAACTAACCCGCCTATATGGCTTAACTTATTCAATTGAACAGTTTAACAAACAAGATAAAGGAGAAATTTATATTCTCGTAAATTATGCAGACTACGAAAAAGACATTTCTCTCTTCCAATATTTTATCCTCACTCCTGACAATAACTTACTTTCTAGTGGGGAAGTAAACGAACCTTCTGAAGAAGAATTACTCAACGTTGGAGAGTCAAGCACAGGATTTCCAATCAGAACAGTGATTAATTTAGGAACTGCAGAATCTCAACTTCCAGCAACAACTATCTCTCATCTTGAAAACATAAATGGCTTAACTTTAACTGAAATACAAGATAGATATGATTTAGAAATAATCAAAGAAACGCAAAGCTACAAGTCATACAAACTTCTTCAGGGCGCAAGACAAATTGGAATTAGGATTGTGCAAGATATTGAAAAAATCACAAACTACGCAGGGAATGAAGAAATAAAAACAAAAAAGCTTACTGTATTTGCCCACAAAATTGTTAGACAAGCCCCCAGTGAAATAGAAATTGGAAATCCAGAACAAGAAATCCGCGACAAAGTTTCTGCATGGCGCGACTCTGTCTTATCAACACCAATCGCCTTCAAATTTGAAAACGACCCAGAAGAATATCACTTCTGCATTAAAAAATTCCTCATTCCAGACAGCATCATCCTCACCATAAATCCTTCAGAACCAGACTCTCCAACTAAAACCTGCCTAATCACTTAAAATGCTCAAAAACAAAAAGGCGTTTGAAACAGAAGAATTGCTAAGAATTCTGCTCTGGGCTTTTTTCATTATCCTAGCAAGCGCAGGAATTTATTTTTTAGTTTCTAAACTAACAACTTAGACGCAATTGTTATAAACATGATTTTCTTTACAACACAATGGAAAAAAGGGGCGAATTAACTTCCTCACAAATCGGAATGATTATTCTTGCAATAGCTGGTTTTATAGTAGTCCTTTTGTTTTTATTTTTCATCTTAGACCTAAAAGAAATGTCAGAGCTTGAAATCTGCAAGTTATCCATCTTGACCCGAGGCACTGCTCCTGAAATCACTAAACGACTCGCTCCGCTAAAATGCACAACCCAAAAAATCTGCTTGACAATGGAAAACAAAGATTGCCCGCAATTTTTAGGATATGAAAATGTCAAAAAAGTAAAACTTCCCTCTGGAACTCTTGCCGACGGAAAACCTAAGGCCTCACAAAAAATAGAAGAAATTTCTGCAAATGCAATGTATGACTGCTGGAACATAATGGGTCAAGGCAAGATAGATATTTTTGGCGGCGAAGAAGGCAACCACCTCTCTGATTTAGTAATAGAAAAAGCAAAAAGCATTAGCGTCGTAAATAACGTAGAAGCTAAATGCGTCATTTGCTCAAGGGTTGCCATTGCACCAGACCTATACGAAGAAAAAAATAAAGAAATACTAAAACAAGTAGATGTAAACACTTACCTAAAAGAAAAACAAGTTCCTGGTTCCAGCTTAACTTACTTGCAAACATTCACCGATAGACAAGTCAGTTCTTATCCTTCGCAATTTTCAACAAATTTTTCTAAACAAGGTGAAGGGAAGACAACTGATGAAATCGCTTTTGTCTTTAGCCAAATCCTCGTAGATGGGAGGGAGCCTTTGGAACAAGCTTTTGAAAAAGGGGCTGGAACAGGCATAGCAATTGGTTCTGGTTTATTACTAACTCCTCTCGGCAAAGTAGTTGGCTTGGTTGGCGCAAAAATAACCATTCCAGCTGCAATAGTAGCAACACTGACTTCAGGCGGTTTAGCATACGTTGAAGCAGGAAATAATCAAGAACTTGCAGTTGAATATTGCGGACCATTTGAAAGCGTCGAACAAGCAAGGTACGGCTGCTCAGTCGTCACCCCAGCAGCTTTCTCCAGCAAGGAAGACTTAGATAAAATTGAAAACCTCTGCAAGGGCGGGATAGAAGGGAACTTATGAAAAAAAAAGCAATCTTAATGAAAAACACGCTTGGAATAATTTTAGCTGTCGGTGGCATAGCTCTTCTGCTTTTTTTAGGAGGAGAAATAGCTTACGGTGCATTTAAAACAAACCAAGAAGACAAGGCAGCACAAACCGTCATTGACCTTGTAAAAACAAAAATTGACGCTATTGGAACAGACGAAAGCACTGAATTAGAAATCAAAGGAATTGACACTGGCGGAGAAGGCGACTGGTTTCTTGTCGGGTGGAATGAAGAGGGCTTAATAAAACCAGACAAATGTTTTTTCCAAACTTGTGTCTGCGTTTGTAAACTAACAGACATTATCCCGACATTAGAAAATCTAAAAGAAGGATGCCAGAACAGAGGATTTTGCCGTGAAACCAACACAAAACAAATACAGGTTTCAACAACCACACCAAACATTCTCACTTTTCCTTATGTCGGACTTCAGCCAGCTTTAAAAAAAATTGACATTAAAAAACACAAAACTCAAGATGACGAAATCGTCGTAAGCATATCTCCTCAATCATAAAATGAACAACAAAGCATCTTCCCTTGTAAGGTCAAACTTAGCTTACTTAATTTTATTAGTCATAGTTCTTCTCCCTTTTGCAGTTTTTGCCGGAAACCAAATGAACGGAGCTTCAATCTGGTCAAAATATTATGCCAAAGAAATTTCCAGAGTCATTAACCTCGCCGAACCAGGAGACATAATAAGTTTAGACGTCCACAAAGCAACTAAAATCGCCAAAAGCAACGGCATAACTCGCCTCAGAAAAGAGGTTTTCACTTTTGACAACGCAAACAAAGAGGTCTGCGTTAAACTCTCCCCAGGAAGGGAAACCTGCTATTCATATTTTAATGATGTTGACGTAATTAACGAGGACATAGAATTAGGCGTTTCAAAAAATGCCGGGAACATTTTAGTTTTTGAAATAAAGGAATCTACAAGATGAGAAAAAAAGCCCAAGGCGGAGACATGATGATGATTATAACATTTACTTTCATAGTTGTAGTGATGGGAACCTTGCTGGCCATCGGAGTCGGAATGTTCTTTGGCTCTGAATATGACTTCCGCGAAGTTGACGCAAACATCCTGCTTTACAAGATTGAGAAATGCATAGCAAATGAAAACATCGACTTCTCTCTTTCAGAAAAAGAATTTGAAAAAGAATTTTTTGAAAAATGCGAATTAAACAAAAACTCAACAGAAAAAAACTTTCTTGTTTTTATTTCCTTAGGTGAAGACGACAAACTAAAATACAAAACAGGCGACGAAAAATTGTGCGCTCTTTCAGAAAGAAACGAGGATTTCCCGCTCTGCAAAACAGGGAAAATTGTGAAAAATGTCGGAGAAGAACAGCTTACTATTAACCTCATAACTGGAAGCGATCAAAAAACAAGGAAAAAATTAACATGAATAAAAAAGCCGAAGCTGAAAGAATCATTATGTTTATTCCAGTATTGATTTTTGTAGTCATCATAATGGCTGGTTTTCTTTTTCTTTCTGTTGGAGCAACTTTAATCAAAACACCAAAACCGCAAGAGGTAAGTTTTACAAAATTTGCAAAAGACAACTTACTGCTTGAACCAGTTGAGGTTGAATTCCCAAACTCTGAAAAAAAAGAAATTCTTCTTTTTGATGCAATTTACAAATGTCTAAACGAAGATATTTCCCTTAGTTTATTACTTCCAGCACTTGCTAAATTTATAGATGAAGAAAACAAATGCATAGTAATCTCAATAAGAGACGAGCACCTTGTAGCACACCTCCAAGAAGGACAAGTGAAAACTTCATTTTACGAAAGCGCGCATTTTTACAATATCTGGGATTCTTTAGGATATAACATAAGAATATACGACGAACCTTCTACATTCAAACACACGCTAAGAATAAACGAAAAAAATTATCAAATTCTCGCATATCGCGGAGGTTGCACAAGATGAACAATCGCGGACAAATAGCACTTACTTTACTGCCGTTTATAGCGCTCGCACTGTCTGGACTGCTAATACTTGCTTTTGTGACTTTTAATTCTGACTTAGATTTCAAATCATCTGAATTCGCTGAAACAACTTCAGAAATAATGTTCAACCAAAACTACGTCACAGCCCAGGCAAGATTCATCTTTAAAGAATCTGTAGAAACCTGCCCTGCATGTTCTCCAAAAAATTTAAACACGAAATTTAAAGACGTTGCAGATTCTAAAGACTTAAGATTCCCAGGCTCCGGAAACTTCTTCGCCAAACTCCGCAACGGAAACTTCACACTATCAGAAAAAAACTCCTTCCGCGTTTTAGAAATCCAAGACCTCTTCGTCCAATCAGAAGTCGGAGCAAACAAAATCGTGAGAAACTTCAACATCTGCTTTGAATTCGACAGCGAGGGAAATTTTGTTAAAGATTGTTAACCCAAACTTAATGCCTTCAAAATCTAAACCTTGCTTTGGACTAATCATCAAACAAGCTACCCCGCCCAGCCCCTAACAGTTGTCATAATTATCCACAACTTCAACTAATCCGATATTATCCAAAACTCAATTAAGGTTACACCGATTGGTTTTATTATTAATCTAACGAGTTGTTGGAAGTGAAACTATTTTCTAAAGGAGTTTATACTTTATATACAAACAATTATTGTTGACCACCCGGCCTTAACTAATCGTACAATTTAGCAGTTGTAAAAATTCCGAAAAAAGCAAATCTTTATAAATTAAAAAAGATTAAACAATACATGAACAAGAGAGGTCAGGACTTATCAATCGGAACATTAATTCTAATTGTCTTAGGAATCGTTGTCTTAGTTTTGTTAATCCTCGGATTCTCCCTCGGCTGGAGCAACCTCTGGGAAAAAATAAATATTTTCGGCGGGACTTCAATTGGGACGGTAGCAACACAATGCGAAATAGATGTCACGCAGGGAAACACATATGACTTCTGTCAATCTTTCAAAAAAGTCAAGGTTGATGGGAAGACAGAATACCTCAACTGCAAAGATGGTAGAATAGACTCAACTCTCGATACAAAGCTAAATTGTCCAGCAGCACCAGGAGGCGCCAGTTCATTAGAAGTATGGTACTGTAACGAATTGAAGAACAAGGAAACAGACAAAACCAAGTTCGATGACCAAATAAAGGTGAACAGTAAGACTTGTGAGCTCCATGGTGTGAAGAAAGATACTGCATCACCAGCCACTACTGTTCCTTAATACCTCCCAAAATGAACCGTAAAGCAATTCAGCTCGCAATCTCGACTTTAATTATTCTGCTAATCGGTGTTATCGTTTTAATTGCAATCATCGTAGCTGTCAAGGGGGGCTTCAAAAATCTTGATGCTGCAACAGAACCATTCACCGACACAGCTCAATCAACTGCCGTCAAAACCGCGTGCCAGCAAGCATGCCAAAGCGAAGACAAATTAACTTTCTGCTGCCAAGATTACACAGTAGACAATCAAGAAATCAACTGCTTTGATGAGCGCTTAACAATTTCCTGCGACCTCGAATGCGCTGATGACTTCTGCTCAGAAGAACCGTAAAATGGCAAGATCAGATCCTTCCCAAAGAAGAAAAACAAAACGCGACAAAAAAGCCAAAGCAAAATACAAACCTTACAAAAAAGGCGGCTCGCATCGTTCGACAAAAATCAAGCTGACAAACAAAGAATAATTTTAAATATGAACTATCCGGATTAAAATCCCAAACACCTCCCGCCCAAATCGTTATCACATAAAACAATCTGGTTGGTATGATAATTTAAGGGTGGGAAAAAATATAGAAGACAAAGAAATACTTTTTGCTAAATCGCGGCAAGTTGCAGGATATAAAACCAAGTTAATAATAAAATCTATCAGGATATGTTAATTAAATTTGCGGCTAATTACCAAGTTAACTAACCTACCACATTAATCTCTTCAACTTTCTTAAAATCTTTATCAAAAGTCGCAATGTTTTTTATCCCATTCGCATCCATAACTGCAATTATCGAACAATCAGTAAAACTAAACTTTGTATTCTTCTGATTTTTAAAAATCCTCCAGGACTCTTCAAAAATTTCTCTATCAATACCAATAATCCTCATACTTTTCCGTAGGTTATCTCCGACCTTCCTTGCTCTTTCTAAAGATTTAGTTTTCTGCAGAGTCACAGTAACAATTTCATCAAATACATAATCAGAGATTAACGCCTCGCCATATCTCCTTTCTTTTAATGATTCTTTAATCTCTTCAGCGATATTATGATTCTGATCCGAATCAACCCCTAACGAAACTAAAAAACTTGAATCAAGAAATATCACTTTCACCCCCATACAAAATTTCATCTATCTCTTCGCTCCATCGAACTTTTTTCCCAGGCTTTATCATGCCGTTAATTTTATCGAGGTTTCGTATGTCTACTTTCGGTTGCTTCCGCTCTTCTAAAAACTCTTTCATTGCCAAACTCAATGCCTTACCCAACCTGATTTTATTCTCTACAGCTCTCGCTCTAAATCTCCGAAATACTTCTCCGTCTACTTCCCTAACCCCAATAAATGTTTTAACCATTTGTTTAACTTGTTTAACAAGTTTATAAAATTAACTATTGTCAAAGAATAATTTAATTTCAACAAATAAAACAATCTGGTTGCTATGATAATTTAAGGGGTGGTGGGGCTGCTATTGTCCATAAACAACAACTTTAATAAAACTCTTTTCCTAAATAAAAAATGCAAGAATATTATTTCCTTTTCGCGCTCGCGCTCGTCTGGACGCTGTTCGCAACAATTCAAGACATCAGAAAACGCGAAGTCGCAAACTGGCTGAACTTCTCACTAATCACATTCGCCCTCGCCTACCGCGCGTTTTTCTCCATAACAACCAAAGACTACGACTTTTTCCTGCTCGGGCTTCTCGGTTTCATAATTTTCTTCGCGCTCGCAAACATCTTCTACTACACAAAATCTTTCGCAGGCGGCGACGCCAAACTCCTAATGGGCTACGGAGTAATCCTGCCTTACCAAAACTTATTCTCCCTCGCCGCACTCACAATCTCTTTCATTTTCCTCCTCTTCTTCGTCGGCGCAATCTACAGCATCTTCTACAGTTTTTTCATCATCGCAAAAAACAAAAACAAATTCTCCAAAGAATTCAAATTAAAAATTAAAAAATACAAAAACATTACCTTAATTCTTACAATCCTGCCAGTCATCTTGCTCTTTTTAGTTCTCCAATTAGCAAACTATCCGATTATCGTAGCAATCCTAATCATCGCAATAATTTTCCCATGGCTTTTGATTTACACAAAATCCCTCGACAAATGCATGATTGTCCTAGTCTCTCCAAACAAACTAACCGAAGGCGACTGGCTTGAAAAAGACGTTCACATAGGTAAAACAACAATCAAAAAATCAGTCCACGGCCTCTCTTTCAAAGAAATTCAACTCCTAAAAAAACACAACCTCTCTGTCTTAATCAAACAAGGCATCCCATTCGTCCCCGCATTTCTCATCGCTCTAATAGTTATAATAATTCTATTTCTAAAATTTCAGGATTTTTCTTTCTTCTTGGTTAATTTCTTAGGTTAAACCTTATCGCACAAAGAATCAATAATCCGCATCTTAAACTCGTCTTCCAATTCTTCACAGTCAGACCATTTCGCATAAGCACACCAACCCTTGAAAATGTCGAACAACTCAGAAAAACCAACCTCCTTACGTTCAAACGCAGCAATCTTACTCCGCATCTTCCAAATATTTCTTTTTCTCAAAAGTCTGCAATCATAAAAGTTTCTAAATCCCGTATCTGCTAACAGAATCCAAAACCGAAAATTAGTTTATCTCTAAAAATCATATTTCTAAATGGAAAAAGAGGAATATGAAAAAATAATTGGAAGGAAAGATAAATTGATTGAATATCTTCAAACTAAAGTTAATCAACTCGAACGCAGGCTTTTGGCTTACGAAAATGCGCATACGCCTTCGAGCAAACAGAGATTTAAAAAAAAAGATTGAAGTTTCAATCAGGAAAACTT
>JAHISS010000035.1 GCA_018817905.1 Nanobdellota archaeon | reverse complement strand
TTGGTTTGTTGCTAAATCAGTTAAGAAAGACGGAAAGGTAATTCAGAAATCTGTTTTATATGTCGGCACAGCCGACACATTACATAACAAATTAATCGATCTTAAAAACAAATCTTAGAACTTAATCCTGTCCCAAATTCAGTCAAAACAAAATACTTAAATATTTCTGCCCCCATGATATTTTATGAAGGGGAAAACACCAAGCTCTCAAACATCATGGCAAAGATAGGGATATTAATCGTAGTAATACTTTCAATTATTATTTCCTTAAATCTCTGGGGAGTTATATGAATTTCTTATTTTGGAAGATTATTGGAATTGCCGCGTTGATAATTTTGATAATTTCCCTAATTTTAAAATATGGAATAATATGAACCTGAAAGATTTTGCCTTGTTTTACGAGATAATTTTGTTCTTCGTATAAAAAATCCCTTAACCCAACGTTTATTTCTTCACACCTTTCAAAACGCTGTCCAAATCTTTCTTTATCACAACAACAGCATCACTCACTTCTTTCTTCACTGTCTTCCCGCTTGTCTGAATCCTCATCAAAATCGGCTTCGCCGGATGCTCCCTTCTCCAAGCTGCAAAATCAACCCCTTGCTCATTCAAATAATTCCGCAAGACCTCTGCAACTGTAACATTATCCATTTTCACTTCCAGTTCGTTCTTATCCTGCTTCACAATTTCTATTTCCATCTCTATTACTCAGAAACATGGTTTTTAAAAGTTCTTATTTAGTTTATTGAGAATCCCATTAGTTAAATTATAGCACGACGGTTTAGCTCTCTAGGTGTCAATATTCTTTCTTCACGTAAGTCATTTATTGCTTGTGCGACTCTTTCTCCAGCTTCTGCAAGTTTTCCTTCTGCATCTAGTCTGCGAAGTCCTCTTACAACTTCTGCTGATATTCCTTTAACATGTGCGTCGTAACCTGGAGTTCCTGGTTTATACTCTTTTCTTAACATGGTTATTGTAGTTTGTTTTTATTTATATTCTTTGTGGTTGTAATATTGCTTGCATCTTGTCAGCACCGCTTATTTAGAAAAAACGCGTGTTATATTCATACTGTTAAATCCAAAGCGCGAACATCTTCAACTAGTTTCTCCCCAGCCTCACGCGCAGCAATCTCGTTAGGATAAACAGGTTGTGAAGTCAAACACGGACGATAATTGTCATGCTCCATCCTCCCAATCTCAAATCCATAATTATTATCTCTTTCCTTAAAAGTATCAACACCCACTTCATTTGTTTGAATTATCAAAGCGGTTAATCTTGAGATTCCCATGGTGAAAGATAAATTAAACAGTTAATAAAAACTTCTATTATCCAAAACATGTTTCAAGCGCAGACTGGGATTCGAACCCAGGAATATTCGGGCTGCAACCGAACGCGTTAACCACTTCGCCATCTGCGCAGGCTTGTATTGCAGGTGGTGATTAAGAATGTTTCCATTCGATTTCGCCATCTGCGCATGGCCCTGACAGGATTTGAACCTGCGACCTATGGATTAGAAGTCCATCGCTCTATCCAGGCTGAGCTACAGGGCCCAACTAAATGAAAAACCTTGACTTTTTAAGTGTGTTGCCGGCCACAGTATTTCCGCACAAGAAAGAAAATTGAGAATTTGTTTTTCTGTAACAAATAATCAATTACGCGCCACTAATTTAAATCAACAAAGGCGCGTGGTTGTGAGTTAAAAAAACAAATTCAAAAGCCCTATGCGAAGATACTGGACCAAAATTCCGCCTCTCCACTACATCCTTCAGAACAAATAACTTTATAATCCCTAAAATTCTATAAATAACAAAGCAAAAAGGAGGCTTAACAAATGGCAACAACAGGATATTGCGTAAAATGTAAGACAAAGGTCGAAATTCAGAACCCTAAAGAATCAAAAACAAAGAAAGGCACAAAGATTGCAAAGGGAAAATGCCCGACTTGCGGCACGACCGTTTGCAGAATGGGCGGAATTCAAAAATAAGCCCAGCTTTCTTTTTTATTTCCCTTTAGTAGAAAGTTGTCCGCTTTGACAAAGCAGGTATTGCTGACAAGCATCGTAAACAACGATGGGTCTTTCCACATCGGTCACGCGCACGTTTACCGAAACGGCATCGGCTTTTTCCCCAATTTCTTGTTTAACTTTACGTTCTAATGAACAATTCAAATAGGATAACCGAATCCAATCTGGACTAACTTGTTCAATCATGCCATTAGTCCTATCTGCTTTACTAGAACCCCCAGTCAGTCTATCTCTGTATCCATAAAAAACTCCCCTATTATCTCTTTTGATATTATTCTCCCCAACGGAAATTGTTTCTTCAGCGCGATACTTTATTGCGACAATAGAATCCCAATCATTAACAAGAAGCTGAAAAACAAATTGTTCAGGGCGTCCAGAAATCTTTGGCAATTGGTGACCTACAATACTCACACCTGGGCGAGGCACATAACCATCTAAATAACAGTCCACATCATCTAAAGGCACCACTGCTGGCCTTGGCTCCATACGAACCCCTTCCCGCCCAAGAATTCCCATAATCCTCGTAAAACTATCTGGCGTAGTTAAACGGACGACAGATAAAGCTTTACCACCACTTTTTACCCACCTCTCGCAATAAAAATCCTCAAAACGCTTACAGCCAGACAAACCAACTCTCTTTTCCATCTCAGGAATCTTATCCCCGGAAAAACAATAAGTTGGCGGAAAAGACATTGGAACAGACAAAGAAAAAACCTCTCTTTGCAAGTCATCTGGCATGTCAAAAAAAGTTTTTACGTTCGGTTTGTGTCCACAATCAACCCTGCAGTCTAAACCAACCAAATCAATTTCTGCTTTCTGTATTCGTGAGGTATCAGGGATATTGCAGTTTGTTCCAGAATTTTCATTTACCATCTACAGACAAATAAGTAAATATTAATCAACTTTATTGACCAAAAAGTAAATTATTTAAAGAGGCCGCCTTGTAGATTGACATGTTAAAAAATATTAAAAAAGAAAACATTCGACCGACTTCAATTGATTTGAGGCTTAACAAAATATTCAAGTTGTCAAAAACGAAAGTGGATTTAGAAAGAAACATCCTACCAGAATACAAAGAACTCAACTTGCCCTATACCTTAAAACCAAATGAATATGTCTTAGCTCAAACAATAGAAGAAATCACTCAGAAAACAAAGAAATATGCCTGCCTGTTGAGCCCGCGCAGCCGTGCATTTCGCGTCGGCCTGACAATCCAAACCAACTTTTTCGGACCATATTATGAAGGCCCAATAACATTCGGAATAAAAAACATCTCCCAAAACCCAATAAAAATAACAAAAGAATTATCTCTCATTCAATTAGTATTATTCGACATCAAGGGGCAGACGGTCCCAGTCAAACATGACTTCCAGTCAGGCAGGATTTTATGAGTGTCCTCGGCTATTCAGAAATAATAAAAGAAATCTACGGAATAACTCCCGAGTCAATAGAGAATGAAATAGCTCTCTTGTTAAAATCAAAGCCGACAAAAGTAAAAATCCATCTTCTTAAAAAACTTGCACAAGCACCCAAAGCAACTGTCAGCGAACTAATGCGCAAAGAAAAATTAAACAACACAGGCGGCTCATTCAAGTCCATAAAAAAATTCTTCAACGAACTTTCAAAGTTGGGAATTATTGAAAAAGAGATTATCGGCAGACGAACATATTTCAAATTCAAGGAAAAATCCAGCTTATCTAAATGGTTACAAGTAGAATAAATGATTTTATCCAAACAATAAACATTTTATACCCTTCTTCTTTAACTTAATCATGTCCAAAGCAGAGTTATCAATAGACGAACTTGCAGCTTTTTGCAAACGAAGAGGTTTTACCTACCAGTCAGCAGAAATCTACGGCTCGTTCTCCGGCTTTTGGGACTTCGGACATCTTGGAGTTGAATTAAAAAACAACATCAAGAAAGAATGGTGGAAATTCCACGTCCACAACAGAGAGGACATCGCAGGAATCGACGGTTCAATCATCACAAACCCAAAAGTCTGGGAGGCCTCAGGCCACATCAGCCACTTCGTTGACATCGCCGTTGTAAACAAAAAAACCGGCAAAAAAGAAAAAATCGACTCCCATGAATTGGAAAAATACAAAAAGGATTCTGAATACGAAATCCACGGAGAGTTCAATCCGCTGTTCACGACTCAAGTCGGGCCAATCAAAAATGAATCTGTCCTCGCTTACCTCCGCCCAGAAACAGCACAGCTCATCTTCACAAATTTCAAATTCGTCCAAGACAACGCAAGATTAAAACTCCCGTTCGGCATCGCCCAAATCGGAAAGGCTTTTAGAAACGAAATCTCGCCAAGAGAATTTCTCTTCCGCTCACGCGAATTCGAGCAAATGGAGATTGAATATTTCACCGCTCCAAAACAAAAATGCCCATACATAGACGAAATAAAAGGAGTTGAAATAGAAATCTTAACAGAAGAAATGCAAACAGAAAACAAAAAAGGAAAACTAATGAAAATCTACGGTGCATGGAAAAAAGGTCTTATCAAAAACGACTGGCACGCCTACTTCATGGCGTTGGAGTTGTCCTGGTTTCTCCTGCTCGGAGCAAATCCAAAAAAATTTAGAGCAAGACAGCACGCCTCAAAAGAACGCAGCCATTACGCCACAGACACGTGGGACATTGAATACAAATTCCCAATGGGCTGGCGCGAACTCCAAGGATTCGCAAACCGCTCTGACTTCGACTTGAAACAGCACGAAAAGTTTTCTAAAAAAAGTCTCGCTATCCAAGACGAAAAATTTGGAAAGGTGCTGCCTAACGTTGTCTGCGAACCAAGTCTCGGCGTTGAAAGAACTTTCCTGGTTTTCCTGCTCGACGCCTACGAAGACGACAAAAAACGCGGAAACATTATCCTCCATCTTTCTCCAAAACTCGCACCTTACAAAGCAGCAGTCTTTCCATTAATTTCGAAAGGACAAATCCTTGAAGTTAGCAAAGAAGTTTACCACGACCTTCTCGAAGAATTCAATATTTTATTTGACAAATCCGGCTCAATCGGCCGACGCTACGCACGAAACGACGAAATCGGAACACCTTTCTGCATAACAATCGACAACCAAACTCTCGAAGACAAAACCGTAACAATCCGCGACCGCGACACAACAGAACAAGTCAGAACAAAAACCGCTGAACTAAAAGACACATTAAGAAAACTCATCAATAACGAAATCTCGCTTGATGAAGCCGGCAAAGCTGTGAAGTAATCCCACAACCTGCCCTTCCCTAAAGAGCAAGATATCAATAAATAAAATGCCATCACAAACCAGCCCACAAAAAAGAGATTTAACATCAAGTTACCCCGCCCCCTCCACAACTCCAACTAATTCGGTATTATCCCAAACTCAATTAATGTTACATCCGATTGGTTTTATTATTAATCTAATGAGTTGGTTGGAAACGAAACTATTTTCTAAAGGATTTTATAATTTATATACTATTAATTATTATAGATTTATCAATTATCAATTAAATCCTTATTTTCTTTCTATAAAAACATAAAATGAAAAAAAGAATCAGCATTCCCTTAACAATAATCATCATAGTCCTTTTGTTCATAACGTTAAAAGACATTGACTTCATTGAAGTCTACAATCTACTAAAACAAATAAAGCCCGCCTACTTTATTTTAGCAATACTTTCTTACTTCGCTTATTTCCTAATTTGGAACATAAGATGGAGACACACAATGCATGGCTTTGTAAAAACAAAATTCTTTTCTCTCTTCCAAGTCCTGCTCGCAGGCGTTTTCGTAAACACAATCACCCCAGGCACTGGCATTGGCGGAGAACCAGTTCGCGCTTACTTCCTAAACAAAAAATACAAAAAACCAAAAACAAAATTCCTCAGCTACATCCTCGCAGACAAAACCTTCAACCTTATCTCATTCGCAATATTTATCATATTCTCTCTCGTCTTTTTCTTTTTCTTCTTAGATATTTCACTAATCTCCAGAGCAATAGCGTTAGTAATAATAATCCCTTTGATAACAACAATGATTATCCTTTTCTTAATCTTAAAAAACTCCAGTCATGAAATTCGCTGGCTTGCTAAAAAACTTTACAAACTCAAATCAGTAAGAAAAAACTTCAATAGCTTCCGGCACCTTGAAAAATATCTCGCGCTAAAGCTCTATAACTTCAAAAAAGTTTTCAAAGAAGTCGTCACAGACAAACACAAAATCTACTTCGGCATCACGCTTTCCATCTTTCTCAGATTATTTGAATACTTTGCAGCCTATTTAATCTTCCTCTCGCTTGGAGCAGACATTAATTTCATGTCCATAATTGTCGTCGTCACCTTGAGTAATTTTTTAGGCGATATCTCTCCAACACCCGGCGGCATCGGCATTGTCGAAGGCTCAATGATTTTGCTATATTCTGCAATCGGCATTCCCGCCGCACTTGCAGCAGTGGCAGCCTTATTGACCCGCGTCGTCTATTACTTTTACACAATCCTCCTCGGAGGATTGTGTTTTCTATGGCTGAAAGCAAGTTCAAAATAGCAGACAACATTAAAGTTTCAGTTACCCCGCCCAGCCCCTAAGAGTTATCATAATTATCCACAACCCCAACTAATCCGATATTATCCAAAACTCAATTAATGTTACATCCGATTGGTTTTATTATTATTCTAGGGGGGCGGTGGATATTATTTAAGCTATTTTTCCATAAATTATATACCTCAAGTTACCCAACACACCCAAACCATAACTGACTCAAATAATTTTCACAAATCCAATCAGCATTATACTTCAGATTGGTTTTATTATTGAATGGGGGGTAGAGGAAATTATTAAGGCTATTTTTTCAAAAATTATATACCTTCAATTAGGTAACGGTGGCGGCGTTGGTATCGAACTCCCCCCACCCAAAACAGAACCACCATCGCTTCCCCCAGACAACAAATAATAAACCCCAACCGCAACAATTATCAAAACTACAACTACCAAAATCCAAATCCACGCGCTCATTCCTTTTTTGTTTATCATTCTAATTCCAATTTAAATTTGATTGATATTTATTAAGATAAACTACAAGCATGTCTTCTATATAATCATTTTCTTGTGAAGAATCATATGGCTCTCTAGTTATGAAAACTATATCTCCGTTGGAATACCAGAAAATCAATAAATCATCCCCTAATTGGTAAATATAATAATCATTACCTACGAAGTCTCCTTCTTGTAAATTATCGTATTCAGCCTCAGCATGTTGTATAAATTCATTAACTGATATTCCAGAATTATGCTCTACGAGCACTTCGATTTCTCCTTGGTAATTATAAGCTCCTCTATAAAAAGTACATGTTCCTCCTCTGTCTAAAGAACAATCCATTTCTTCTTTAGACGAACCAATAAATTGAACATCTTCTATATTCTCTTCTATAATATAAGAACTAATTTCTCCACTATTTCCACCATTACCCGGCAGTCCTGGTGGACCAGAAGTATCTGTCGAATATCCGAGATTGCAATCATCTTCTACTTTTATTAAGAGTCCTTCGTTTTCGAGGGTTGATTCTAGCTCTACTACATCAAATCCGTCATCTGATAAATCATACCATTGGCCATGCCAGATATAGGCTTTTTCTATGATGCAATTTCCTTTAATGTCCATGAGCGTTGGCTCTTCGGGATATAATGGGTTTTGCGGACTTTCAACTAAGTCATAAGTTAATCCAAGGAGATTCCAACCAGCGAATAGTTGTCTATTTTCAATAGGTGGAGATTCAAGGGTAAAATATTCTGCCTCTCCAGTTATCCCGTTGCCTTCTATGTAAACCCAAAAGGCTGTGTTTCCGACAAAGTAATCCATAGAAATGTCTAAATTATTTAATTCAGGATTTTCTGGGTAGAACCGGACGTATTCTTTTGTAATTGGATGTAACCCGTAAATGGCTTTGATATTTTCTGGTTCAAGACGGCCGCTTAACCAATCAGGACTAGGAAGACCATGAATTAATTTCCATCCGCCGCCTGAGAGATATACAGAAGGTTCTATGAAATTCCCGCTAATTGTTCCGTAACCTGGAATTTCTTTTTCCATTTGGATTGCAGAAACAAAAACTGCTAAAGAAATCAATAAACTAAACACAATTAAAACAACCATCTGTCTCATCACCTAAACAATCAAAAGATACTTAAAAAACTTTTGATTTATCAAAATGAATATCCTACCCCAAAGAGCGAAGTATCAATAAAATGCCATTACAAACCAACCCGCAAAAAAGAGATTTAATAAAACTCCCAATCGCAGCAAGTCAAGTTACCCAATCCGCAACACAAACCAACCAAATAATTATCACAAATCCAAACAACTCCAGATTGGTTTTATCATTAATTAAAGGGTGGGGTGGAAATTATAGAAGCTATTTTCTCAAAGGTTATCTGCTAAAAATAAAAAAACAATCACCATCAGCAACCCATATCATCCCATCTGATTCTGGTTTATGTGATAACCTTTGGCGGGGCAGCGGTATAAAAAAAGTAGAAAAATATATCTTCACCCAATGTTCTCATCAATTAAATCTTAAGCACGCCAAAACTAAATGAGAAAAAGAATCGGCATTCCGCTAACAATAATCATCTTCGCCCTTTTATTCATAACACTAAAAGATATAAACTTTTATGAAGCGTTTTCACTTCTAAAAAATCTCGACATCTCCTATTTTTCCTTCGCCATGCTTTCAGGTTTTTCCCTTTTCTTGATATGGACTTTCCGATGGCAGCACACAATGAAGGGTTACCTAGACGCGAACTACTTTTTCCTGTTAAGAGTTTTGTTTGCCGGAGTTTTCGTAAACACACTCACACCAGGAACAGGAATTGGCGGCGAAGCTGTGCGCGCTTACTACGTCGGAAAAAAATACAAACGCCCGCAGACAAAACTGCTCGGATACATTGCCGCCGACGCAACGTTTAACGCAATCGTGTTCTTCCTCTTCACAATTCTCTCGCTCATCTTCGCCTTTGTGGTTTTCGACATATCAATAGAATCAGAAGCAATTCTTCCGATAACAATCACAGCAATCGCCATCGCAACCGCCTTGTCTTTCATAATCTGGAAAAACGCCCACTCCGAAGAGCTCTGGCTTGCAAAAAAACTTTACCGCTTCAAAACGATAGAAAAACATTTTCACAACCTTCATCACTTTGAATACTATTTCGTGAGAAAAATACACAACTTCACCTATGTTTTCAAAGAAGTCGTAACTGACAAGCACAAAATCTGGCTCGGAATTTTCCTTTCAGTGATTTACAGAATTCTCGAAGCCACGATAACTTACTTCATTCTACTCGGCCTTGACATACACATCAGTTTTATTTCAGTAATAGTCATCGCAATCTTAAGCCGCCTCATCGGAGACCTGACACCAATTCCCGGAGGCATCGGAGTTGTCGAGGGCTCGATGATTTTATTGTATTCTGCAATCGGCCTCGCAGCCCCAACAGCTGCAGTCGTCGCACTGCTAAGCCGACTAATCGTTTACTTTTATAACTTGCTCGTCGGGGGAATCAGCCTTCTCATCCTGCAAAAAAAATATGGTTAAACTAAGATGGAAAGAAAAATAAAGCAGCCAATTGGAATAATCTTAATAATTATCGGAATGGTTTTACTAGTCAATCAAATCTCCCAAAAAATAAATCTTTCTCCGCCAGACAAAACAACCTATTTCCCATACATTCTCGGAATCGCTTTTCTTTTTATCGGAATGCTAATCCTAACTTCAAGAAAAACCCTTGACGCAATAATAATCCTCGGAAACCCTTCGGAGGAAACAGTAAAAAAAAGAACGAAAAGAGCGCTTGAAGCAAAAGCTGAAAAGGGAGGAGATTCTACTGTATTTTTAATAACTGGTGGAAAAACATCTGGGCTCGACAAGAAAGCTCATAGTGAAGCACAATTAATTTACAAAGAGCTAAGAAAAGCAAACGTCAGACCAGTAGATATTCGAGCTGAAACACGTTCCAACGACACAATAGAAAACCTGGTTAATGTTTTAAAAAAAGTTGACGGAACAGAAATAGGAGTTGTTTCTTATCCAGGCCATTTAGATAGAGTAAATGAAATTGTAGAACGGGGCAAAGAAGCAGGTCTCTTTGATAAAAGAATACACTTATACAGATTAGAAACTAAAGCAACCACTAAAGATCGCCTTTACGGACCCATAGCAAGATTGCTAACAAAATATAAATTACGCAGAGTATTAAAAAACAAAGGCGAAGGATTCCTAGAAAAAGCCGGACGCTACATAACAGAAAAGATAAAGAAGAGTAACAAAATGAAAAAACCCAAGATAGCAGCCCTAATCTGCGCCTACAACGAAGAAAAACATATTGGGAAAGTTGTGAACCAATGCTTCAAACAAATGAAAAATGTAATCGTAGTCAACGACGGCTCCACCGATAAAACCCTCGACGAATTAAAAAAAACAAAAGCTAAAATTATATCTTACAAAACAAACCAGGGAAAAGGTTTTGCATTAAAAAAAGGTTTTTCATGGGCTATCAAAAATAAATTTGATTATCTCGTCCTTCTCGATGCAGACGGCCAGCACCTGCCAAGTGAAATTCCTAAGTTCGTAAAAGAAATCAAAAAGTCCAAACCAGACTTAATCGTCGGCTGCAGAAAAAAACGCCACTCAGACATGCCGTACATCAGAAGAGCAACCAACTTTCTCTCCTCGCTAATTATCAGCATAAAGGGCAAAACCTACGTCAAAGACACACAGTCAGGATATCGAGCGATTAATTTGAATTTCATAAAAAAGATAAAACTTAAAAGAAAAAGATACGACCTTGAATCAGAGATATTAATAAAAATGATGAAACAAAAAGCAAAAATCAAATGCATCCCAATAAAAACAATTTACAAAGATGAAACTTCGACAATCCACCCAATTAAAGACACAGCTCGCTTCATCCGAGCGTTGAGGACAAAATGACTTACATTCCCCAAATAACAAAATATCAATAAATAAAATGCCATCACAAACAACAGCAATAAAATCCTTGAAAAAAAAGAAATATCTAACTGAAGAAGAATCGAAAGAATATGCAAAACTAATGAACTCTGTATATAATCGAATCTTTCTAAAAGAAATAATAGATTGTTGGCAAAAAGCGCTGAAAGCAATATGCGCAAAAAAAGGCGAAAAAATTCTCAATGTTGGCGACTCAGGATTAGTCACAGCAAAACAAATATTCACACTATATCCAAAATTAGAAAATTTAACAACAATTGATATTATCACAAACAGATATAAATCTGCAATAAAGACAAGCGCGGAATCAATCAAAAACAAAATAGGCTTTAAGGTAATGGATGCTAGAAAAATGAAATTCAAAAATAAAAGTTTTGACAAAGTAATTGCCACGAACAATATCAACGAAATCGAAGGCAATTGGAAAAAAGCAGTCAATGAAATGATAAGAGTCCTGAAACCCGCGGGGGATTTAATATTGACAGAGCACAGACTGAATTACAAACTCTCAGATGATAGGTTATTCTCCATAGTATTTTTACCATTAAGCGAAATGCACGCAAATGATATTATGTTAGATGAAATATGCACTTTCTCCAAGAAACTTAAAGTGATTAAAAAATACAAAAATAAAAGAGGGTGGTTTGTTCACTTTAAAAAAACATAAAATGACCTACACATTCAACCAAGAACTTGCAAGAAAATTCGTTCACTTTCTTTCAGTCTTTATCATAATTGGTTTTCTTCTTATCTCACATTACTTCACAAAACAAACCGCACTCCTCACATTGACAGCTGTGTTGGCAATCATCCTTTTCCTTGAATACTTAAGAATTGAAACTGGCAAAAAGATTCCCCTGCTTTCTTCGCTCTGGTCGCATGTAATGAGAACAAAAGAAAAAGACAGATTCGGCGGTTATGTCTTCATGATTCTCGGCTCGCTGATTGTCTTCGCATTATTCGAAACAAGAATTGCAGTCGCAGCAATCTTAATGGCAACTCTCGGAGATTTAGCTGCAGCCCTCATAGGGAAAAGATTTGGAAAACATTTTTTCATGAAAGAACGCGCATGGGAAGGCACGCTCGCACAATTCTCCATCGACGTTTTAATCGGCATCCTCGTCTTCATAATATTCTCCCCTTTTGCAATCCCGCTCTGGCAAACCTGGGCGATAATTTTAGCAATGTCCCTAACAGCAACCATCGTCGAAACACTAATCTACAAAATGGACGACAACCTTATCATCCCTGTTTTCTCTGGCTTCGTGGGAGAGATTGCTCTGCTTGTCTTAAGCAAAATTTAATCGAAGGATATTTATATTCGCAAAACATATTTAAGTATGAAAAAGAAAATTATTCCAGCCACATTAATATCAATAATTTGCATCGGAATTGTTTGCGCTGCAATAAACTTTGATAATCTGCATGAAGAAGGATCGTTGCATACCGAAAAGGGCTGGAATTTAATCTACGGTTTCTTCAATCCTGAAGAACAGCTAAGCGCCAACAGCGATATTTCTGCAGATGACATCGAAGCAGTTTATGCTTATATTCCAACAACCAACGAATACGCAAGAGCTTATCCAGAACCAGAAGTAGAAAAACTAAGGCAAATAGACGACGATGAGCTATTGAATACTGCCTTTTGGGTTTATTCTGATAAAAGTGGAACAATCGTCTACGAAATCTATGACAATTCATATATTCCTTTTGACGAAAGACCGTTATACCAAGGGTGGAATTTTCTTGGTTTGATGCCAGAAATGAAAATGAAAAAGCTAAGCGAATTAAAAGGAACTTGCAATATTGAAAAGATTGTATTTTGGCAGCATCAACAATGGGAAATTCTAACTCCTGAAACCCTTTCCCAAAGCACCCACCCAGACGCACCAGAAAGTTTTGAAGATTTAGTCCTTGCAGATTCAGATGCAAATATTGGCATGGGAATGATTTTTTATGTTTCAGATAATTGTAATTTAGGTATTGAAGAAACCTCATTGCCTCCGGAAATACCTGCCCAATGTCCTGAAGGATATACCTTAACAGCGCACACTTACCCCCAGCCTGCCGGAGCCGCGCTAGGATATTATTGCAAAATCAATAAAGACTGGCCTGACTTTGAGTTATGCACTAACGACGATGATTGCCCCGAAGATTACTCATGTCTTTCTCAATTAGACGGAGAAGAGTTCAGATGCGTTCCACTCGCTCATTGGGAGATGCATTGCTGGTGTGAATCAGACGGAGCGTGCGTATGCGTATAAACAAAAAAGCAATAAGCGCATGGATTTGGATTTTAATAATTGCAATAATCATAATCGGAATAATTCTCTACTTCGCTCTAACAGGAAACGACGGAGGTAGTTCTTCAATCTTCGGAGGAAGCAGTTCAATCCCAACACCACCTCCTTTGCCAGACTAACACCAGATAATTTTTTAAACCCTATTCTTCACAACTTATCATGGCAACCGAACTCGCGCCCGTCCTGATATTTATTTTCCTATTCCTAATCATATTTGCTTTAGCAATCCTTGTATTTATTTTCTGGATTTGGATGTTGGTCGACTGTGCCAAAAGAAACTTCAAAAACGACAACGACAAAATCATCTGGATTTTAGTGATTGTCCTGGCAGGAATCATCGGCGCAATAATTTATTACTTTGTTGTAAAACACGAAGACAAAAAACCTGTAAGGAAAAAATAATCAGCAAGATTATAAATTTCATTCGCTTAATTATTTAATGCCTAAAAAAGATGTCTGGAGCATAATATTTTGGATTGGCATGATAATCCTAATTGGATACATCGTTGCAAAATTAACAGGAATTATTACATGAATAAAAAACAATGAGGCTGCTTTATTATCTCGCTTGGGCAGTAAGCATATTCGCAGCAATCGTCTTAATTTACGGAATTATAACAACCAAATAATGTTAACCTAAACTTCCTTGTATTCAGTTATATCGCGATAAGCATAATTAATACAAATTGTTTCAATGTTTTCCAAATGACTCTTGCTCTAATCGGCTTGTTAGCATCGTTCTTTATCAACATAGCTTCAATATTGTATAAATATTAATCAAAACGCACCCCACAAAAATCTTTTAAACCCTCATTCTCTCCTTTTCCCATGGCCAAGACACTGGGCATCGTTTCAATAAAAGGGGGCGTTGGAAAAACCACGATTTCAGCAGCTCTTGCATCTGACCTTGCCAACCACTACGGGAAAAAAGTTTTATTAGTTGATGCAAATTATTCTGCGCCAAATCTCGGTCTGCACATGGACATCCTTGAACCAGAAAAAACAATCCACCATGTTTTAGACAAAAAAATACAACTCAAGTCCGCAATCCACAACAAATTCGGCGTCGACGTCATTCCTGGCGAATACGTTTACAACAAATCGCTCAACTGTCTAAAACTCCGAGACAAAATAAACACAATAAAACAAAACTACGACTTCGTCATTCTCGATTCATCACCAAGTTTGAACGATGAAATCCTGTCCACAATCCTTGCTTCAGACGCGCTCTTTGTCGTAACAACTCCTGACTACCCGACGCTGTCCTGCACCTTAAAAGCAGCAAAACTGGCAAAGCAGCGCGGCAGACCAATGACTGGAATTATCATAAACAAAATCCGCGATCCAAGGTTTGAATTAAGCCTGAAGGAAATTGAAGAATCAACAGGCATCCCTGTAATCGCGAGAATTCCCGACGACAAAACAGCAGTACGCGCAGCCTTCACCCGCATCCCAATCCCAATTTACAAAAAGAATTCCCCTTTCTCAAAAGAAATCAATCGGCTAAACTCCGCTATCACAAAAAACCGGGAAAAGAAGTCGTTCATACAAAAAATTCTCCCGTTCGAATTTAGAAAAGAAAGAATCAACCGCGCCATCCTCAGAGAAAATTTTTACACTCCAAGTTTCAAAAAATAAAATGGCAAAAAACCAAGACTGCATTTTCTGCAAAATCGCGCAAGGCAAAATCCCCGCTAAAAAAATAAAAGAAACAGATAATTTTTTCGCAGTTTATGACAAGTTCCCAATAACAAAAGGCCACACATTAATAATTCCAAAAAAACATTTTGTAACTGTGTTAGACATTCCGAACTCCCTCGGTTCAGAACTCATAAAAATAATCAAAGACGTCGCCTCAGACTTAATGGACAAAAAACTCGGCGACGGCTTTAACCTTGTCATGAACAACCTCGAACCAGCAGGCCAAGCAGTTATGCACGCGCACATCCACATAATCCCAAGAAAAGAAAAAGACGGTTTCAAGATGATTGCTTGATTCAAAAAGTTCGTTGTTTACGACAAGTTACCCAAACCCCAACCAACTAAATTATCCTAAAATCCAACCAGCATTATGTTCCTGATTGATTTAATTATTGATTGGGGGTGGAGGAATTAATTTTGGCTAATTAGGAATTTGGATTCCCCGAAGCTACCACCATTGCACAGCTTTCAACACTACAGAGATTACCAGCATCGCAAAAGCAAAGGACAAAACCGTCCTGCCGAACTCTGTTTCAAGCAAAAACCACGAACCAAAAACAATCATCAGCGCGATAAAAATATTCAAGAAGAAAATTATGTTGCTCGCAAGATTATAGCCCTTATGCCTTCCAAGTTTCATTATCTAAAGTAGGTTCTACGACTTAATAAGTTTTGCAAAGTGTTAAGTCCAGCTCATAACGTAACATATCGCCTAACTTCTATCCTCCTCCCGCCAGACAATTTTAGATTATTATTAAACAATTATCGATAACTACAGGCATCACATTACGTCAATGAATATTGGGTTGCTACCTTTCGGGATTTAATTTACACAAACATGGCTCCGGGGAGATTCAAACTCCTTATGCGAGTGCAGCGAGTATTTGACAGTTTCAAAAACAGTCTTATGAAAAATCTTCAGATTTTTTATGCCGACGAAGTCGGGGGACTATCTAAAAATTAATGGCTCCGGGGAGATTCAAACTCCCGACCTCTGCCTTTCTCAAGGAAAATTTCATGAGAGCAGCGCTCTAATCAACTGAGCTACGGAGCCTTTCAAAAAGAAAAACAAAGACTTTTTAAGTTCTTTGCCCCTCACCCTAACATGGCTTTAGAAGATGTAATAACAACCGAAGACGTGTTCAACGCTTCAACAGAAATCGCAGCAAGAATCGGCTCAATCGGCAAATGGCTCCAAGCAATAGGAATCATCGTCATCGTCTGGATAGCTCTCCAAGTAGTAAACTGGATATTCAACAAGAAAAGAATCAAAAGGCTTGACCTGCTAAGAGGAGACATGGAAAGAATAGAAAAAAAAGTTGATAAGCTGTTGAAAAAATAAACTAATCATAAATATTCTTACGATGACCAACCTTCAAAATAACAATTACTCCCCTTTCTCTAAAAATATCTGCCACAACTCTCCAATCACCGACTCTTAATTTGAATCCTTCCGTTTCGGCCAATTTCTCAAAAAACCTAAATGGATTTTCTTTACAATCCTGTAATTTATTCCAAATCCTCTCCTTAATCTTACCGTCTAATTTGTTCAAATCATGAAGCGCTTTCTTTTCAAAAATAAGCCGATACATTTTACAGACCGAGGATTTTCTTTGCCTCTACTTCTGTATAGAACTTTCCTTTCTTAACTTTTTCTCTTGCTTCTTTTATTTCCAACACTGTCTTCTGACTAAGCTTTGGTTCTTTCTCAGCAAGCTTAGCTAAAAAAATTAGCTTTCTAACTAATTCGTCAAAGCTTTCATTCTTGTACTGTCTAAATTGAATAAGCTCTTCTTTTGTTTGAGAACTTAGTCTAATTGTTGTTTCCATATACAACTGCATACAGATGTAGATTATTTAAATTATTCGTTTTCGCGGAATCAACAAAAGCTATACATACGCTGCCTTTGCTCTGTCATAAACTTCGTTTCCAGACATAATAAAATCTAATTCTGATACATCTCTATCCACAATGCCTAATAAAAGAGAATTTCCAAAGTTTTCCGCGCTGGAAGCTCTAAGATTTTTCAACGCGGATTCAAACAACGCATTGGTTCGTTCTGGCCAGCCATCGAGAGAATCAATAACAAAATTTCCCCTAAGAACAACATCTGTTACCATTCCGTTTAGCCCTTGAGTAGCCCCCTCATCAATTAAAGGTTTAATTCTTGCATTATACTTTCCAACAAAATCTCCCATCACTCCTGCAGGACTAATTTTTCTACTCATCCTAATTGACTATAAAAATAGTTTTTAAAATTTTCTAAAACCCAAAACCCAAACTACCCCTTCGCCAAAACAATATCCATCGTCGAAATATTCGTCTTCTTGCCATCTGTCTCAAAACTCTCGCTCGCAATATTAATTCCTTTGATGTATGCCTTTTTGTCCTCAAGCGACCTTCGCGCAACTTCTGCAACGTCCACCGCCTTTGAGATAAATTTCCCGCGCGATTTTATCAGAACTTCCTGAGCATTCAATTTCGTAAACTGAATTATCACACCGCGAATATAATTCACTAAAGGTTTTGAACCAATAAAAATAGTATTATCAAACGGTTTGTCTCTAAAATCCCCACCTTCCTTTTTTTGTTCTCCTTTGTTCTCTTTTTGTTCGTTATTCAGTTGTTCCATGTGCTTTCTGACGTTCTTGAGTAGCCAAGCGGACAATGCCACCAGCCACCTTGTTCCTTACACTTTTAGAAGGCATTGTATTCTTTAAAAGTTTTTTGTTTTTCTCAAAATCCTCGCTAAATCCCTCTACAGTAGCAAAAAGTTCCCGTGCTGCTTTCTTAATCATCAACTGTTTTATTCTTCCCATACCTCAACCTAAAAAAAACAATATTTAAACCTTTTCTCTACTAAATTCCCCGCTATAAGGCTCGTCCTCCAACCCTAAATGCCTTCCCTTTAACCTTGTAATTTCCGCACGTTCTAAAATACCTAATTCCCCCCTCAAATAGTCCAATAAACAAGCCTCATTAGTTACCTTGCAATAAATGCTAATATCATGATAATCAACGTCGACAGCCCTTAACTCTGCACAAATATCTCTAAACAACTCGTTAGCTTTATGCACCTCCACATTAAAACTTGGCGAACTTCTTTCCTGAATTTTTCGGTAATTCTTAACTAACTTACCAAGTATTTCCCCCAACAATTCGTTATTGCCTCTTTCTTCCAAATATTTCACAGCTGAATCAATTGCCAATTTCATCCTCCAAACTAAAACCTCAATTTTTCAAACTTAACCAAATTCCCCCACTGCGCCAAATGCATCTTTCCTTTCTTGTTCAATTCCCCCGGCGACATCACTACAGCAGGCAATTTTTCCATCTGCGCTTTCTGCAACGCAACCGCTAAGTCATTATCACTAACATTCTTCTTGTCCTTTGCAAACAAATAATAAATCTGCTTGCCAAACAAAGTATCAATCTGAACCTTTGCCTCAAATTCCTTTTTCCTCTCGGCAAAAACTTCCACAACCTCAACATCCTTAGCTCCAAGAAAATCCTTAACATTAATAACGAACTCACTTTCCTGCGCCCTTACCCGTTTCTTTTCTGCCAACGGCCGTTCATCTTCCTGCGGCAAAACTTTCTGTTCAACTTCTTTCTCAATCTCCTTCTTCTCTTCTTTAACAACTGGTTTCTCTACTACCTTCCCCTCATCCAAAATTTTCTTCTTCCCAGAAAAACCACTTTTCACCATTTGAGAAACCTCGCTATCAGACAAGGGAAAATATTTCCAAAACAACTTTGACTCGCTGTTAATGCGCACCTTAACAGGAACAGCAAAATCTTTAATCGCCCGCAAAGCCACACGCATAACAGGATTTTGCTCTGAATCCTCAAGAAACTGCGCAGACCTCAAAAGCGCAAACGCCTCCTTCTCTCGTTGATTCAGATAAGCAGTAAACTTCTCCAATTGTTCTTCCTGTCCAGGCAGATAATAAAGCGGCGAACTTCCAACCCTCATGTTGCTGATTTTTATTTTCCCCTCTGCCTTCAGCTCAGAAAGAAACGCAGACGCAAAAAGCGGCGAAAAATTTATCTCCCGAGCAATCTGCACAGGCAGCGACGGTCCTCGCGACATTATCGTCGACAAAATCTTTTCTTTGCTTACACTTAACTTCTCAACCTCAATCATAAGTTACATAAAGCCAAGAGGATTATAAAGATTGTTGTGTCCAACGTCCAACACTTCAAATAACCTTGAACCCTTCAAAACATTATTAAACAAAAATTTCTTCTTGATAACATGGAATTCTTCAAACCAACAACAGCGAAAGCAATCTTAGCTATTGCCATGTTTATAATAATTTCTTTCCTCCCAATAGTTCCTGCAATTTATGTCTATAAATGTCCTGGTTGTGTCTACACCGAATATCATTCGCTTTGGAGAACATTAGACAGCCTATCTGGCACAGTCAATTTATCTGTTGGCTTTACCGCTATAAACCTAACTTACTTAATCATTATCATAGAACTTATTCTCCCGTACATGCTTTCTTGTCTGATTATTTTCCTAATCAAAAAATTCAAAACCTAAACCAGAACCCTTCGCAAGCAACTAACCCCCAACATAAATCAATATCAAACTTACTAAAAGAGAAAGAGCTATTGTAAACTGCAGATATTTCCATTTCCTCAAAATCATCGGAATCAGATTAATAACAATTATCAATATCCCAACAACCACATTCGCACTTATCACAATCCCGACCTCGCTAAAAATTTAATTGCTTCAATCAATAATCCAACGCTTGTAAAAACCACTCCGAGATTAGCATAAGACAAAGCTATCAAAACTCCGCCTGCAATAACAACCAAGCCCGCGATAATGTCAATTAAAACAAAACTGCTCTGCCCTGCTTTATTTTTTTTCATAAGAAGAGTAAACATAACAAAATTAAAAACCTTTCTACGCACGAACCCATTTAGATTATTATCCAATCCAACCTTCGGGATTTATGACTTACTTTTTTCTCATCAGACGAACAACCTGATGAAGTCGGTTGTGAGTTGCTAATCCAAACAACTTGTTGCGAGCTAAATATTACGCACGAACCCAGCCAACCTCGTAATAAATCACCTCGCCTTCATCATCGACAATTCCCAACAGCAAATTTTTCTTAGTAGAATGCGCAACTCTCCCCCTTGCAGTAAAATCATGCCAGCTCAATTGTTCGTGCTCCCTAACACAATACAAAATCCACCTCGCGTGCTCCTCGCTCATCCTCGCGCCCTTATCGTAAACCCTGAACTCCGCCCCAAACTTCAAAGCTGACTTAACGAGATAACCCTTTTTCCGCAAATCAGAAAACACTGCGGACTTTATCTCGATTTTCTTGTCATGTTTCTTAAACTTCCTCAACAAACCATCCCAATCAAAAATCTTCTTGCCCAAAACAATCTCCATTTTCTTCTCTGCAAAAAGATAAAGCACCTCCACTGCAGCATACTCAATCTTGTTCGCCTTCTTCTCGCCAAACCGCGACTTCTCATACAACGAAAACGCCCCAGCTGAACTCGACACAACCTTGTCCCCAGAAAAATATCCTTTTATCATCTCAACAACAGGAGAAATAGATATTTAAGTTTAAGGATTTTTCAGTTCTATGTGTAAGTCCAACAAAAATGTTACTCTTTCACAGATTACAATGCTTTGATTATTTTACCGAATACAGATTAATAATAAAACCACAATATGTTGAGAGATTATATTTACAGGGCTCTTCATTTACAATTTGATTATTAGTAAAATGAACTACCCAGTCGCAGCAAGCTGCGGGGTATCGATAAATTCGAATAAAGTCAACTGATCGATATTTCTCCCTTGACTCAGAACATATTTCTTAACTTCATCCAATCCTCTTCCATCACCGACGGTATCGATGTGACC
>JAHISS010000034.1 GCA_018817905.1 Nanobdellota archaeon | reverse complement strand
TTTTTATCTATCTTATTTATCAAAGCAATAGGCCCAAAAGAAAAACTTACGTTTCCTTTCATTTCAATCTAGGCCTCCTTTCAGTTGTTGAACACAACTGAAAGATTCAGCATTTAAGTTTAACTGGCGATGTCAAGTTTACATGAAGAAGCTATTTCTGTGAGTGATGGAGAAGCATCTCACGTAGAAAATACGAACATTACAGTCATTGCAATTAACAATGAACCAAGTGTTGGAACAATTGGTGTGAAAACTGTTTGGACGCATGGTGAAAATCAGACATTTTATGAAGAGGTTGGTGTGGTTGATACTGAAGATGGAACTCAAACGTCTGGGAACTTTACTTTTAATCTGACTTTTTTGAACGGTGTTGCGCCGTTTTTTAATATCAGTGAATTTGGAATTATGGATTTTACAGCGAATGTAACTTATTTTGGGGCTGGGAATGCAAGCAAGGTTTACAATTTGTCGCTTTGTGTTACTGACAGAAATTTGACAAGTTACCATCAGAATATAAGTTTGTGTGGAATGCAAAATTCTACGAACTGGACAGTTTGCCAGAATTTTAGTTTGACAGTGACTGCTGAAAACCGCGCGCCAAGGATTGTGTCATATTTTAATTCTATTTTGAATTTAAGTGTTCAAGGAACAAGCACTTTGAGTTTCAATGTTTCTGAAACTGATGACGATGGAACTATTCCCGACTGCTACTGGTATGCTGACGACGTATTCAAGGAGTATGACTCAGGTTCTTTAGTTGATGAATTCAGCTATAGTTTTGGGTGTGGTGTTTCTGGTGTGCATACAATTAAGGCGTTTGTAACTGACGGAGAATTGAATGATTCAGTGCAGTGGAATGTAACTGTGGGGTATGTGGTTTGTCCAACCGGCGGGGCTGGGGCTGGAGGGGGCTGGGGCGGGGGTGGTATCAGTCTTTTTTGTTTAGAAAAATGGAGCTGTGATGACTGGGACGTTTGTAGAAATGTTGCCCTAAATCTTGACACAGGAATTTTAGTTGGAGAGGATTATAGGGATGTTCAGAAAGAATGTTCAGAATTCGGTTGGGATGAAGAATTTTGTGGATATCAGACGAGAGATTGTTTTGATGCTAACACTTGTAACACGACTTATCAAGAGCTATCTGCGATTCAGTCTTGTTATTACACTGAAGACCCGAGTTGTTTTGACGGGATAAAGAACTGCCACGATGGAGGCTGCGAATTTTTGATTGACTGCGGCGGATCTTGCGAAGCATGCCCTACTTGTTCTGACGGGGCGCAAAATCAGGGAGAAGAAGGAATTGACTGCGGCGGATCTTGCCCGAACAATTGTGTTTTGGAAATCCCTAAGACAATTGATGTAAAGATTTTTAGTTATATCCTTGTTGGAGCCATTTTGCTTTCAATAATTGTTGTGAAATTGCATCAAATATTAAAATCGAGAAAACAAAGAGAGTGATAGGATTCTTAAGAGAACTTTGAATAACTCGTTGTGTATAAAGTATAAACGCAGATTTTTTCGACATTCGTCCCACCCAACTCCCTGAGACAGTTCTTATTCTGGAGCGGGAAAACTGCAGATTTTAATCTGTGGATGAGAGCGACGTAAACTTTTTCTATTTTGAATGATTATGAGAAGTGAGCGAGTTGTCGCTCACTGTAACAACAAACATAGTGAGAACTGACTTGTTCTAAATAAATCTTTTGGGAGGAAGATAAAATGCAAAAACAAATTTTGGTTAGCGAAAGCTATGAAGCAAATAAAGAAAAATATGAAAGAGGTGACCATTACGTCGGTGTTTCGATGTGGGAGTTTGAATGGTGTCCGAAGTATCGGTATAAGATGTTTCGGAAATGGAAGTATAGGAAATTGGGCGAAGCATGTATCCGACGCGCAGCGTCGGAATATAAAATAAGATGGATTGAATTAAATGTGCAGCCGAATCATATCCACGGAACTGCAGCAATTCCTATGACGATGTCGCCGTCAAAAGCGTTGCAGTTGTTGAAGGGAAGGTCGTCGTATCTTTTCTTCCGCAACCATGAGAAGGCAAGACTAAGATATCCGAAAGGACATCTTTGGGCGAGAGGAAAGTTTGGGGCGTCGCTTGGTTTTATCCAAGTTGATGTTGTGAATGGATATGTGAGAAACCAGGACGAACATCACGGAACTGTTTGGATTATGGAGTAACGCTTGGGGCTGGGGTGGCGGCAAGGAAGCCGCACTCCGCCGAAGGCGGATTTTTTGCGAAGCAAAAAACCTTTAGGGCGCGGAGGATGTCACTTGTTGTTTTTTACTAAACTGCCTCGGCTCGCCCACTCTTTGGTCCAAATCGCGCACTGTTTCCGATGCTGAATTTTTTTGGTGCACGATTTGGGAAATTTGCTGCAAAACGCCCAGATTATATTTCAGCTTGTGCGGAGATACTGATGTAGGAGAAATGCTTATAAAGTGTTTTGTTTAATTATATTTGTTATAAAAAGAGGAAATTTAATAACTTGGTTCATAAAAAATATGCTTATCGCAATGGGAAAAGATATGGTCCGTATTTGTATGAAAATAAAAGAGTTGGCGACAAGGTAGTTACAAGTTACCTCGGTAAATCTTGTAGGAGAAAAAAATCTTATTGGGTTTATCCTGTCGCGGTTTTGTTTTTAGTTGCTGCGGGAATTTTTGTTTATGAAAAGTTTGAATTGGGGATTATGTTTTCTCCGCTTTCAGAGCCAAAATTGTTATTGTCAAAATCTTCGTATGTTTCTGGAGAAGAGATTGGTGGAAAGTTTAATTTTTATCTTGTTGGTGGGGAATTGATTCCTCTTGATTCAAAAGTTGTTGGGGGTTTGGGAGATGTTGAAAAATCATTTGTTCTTTCAGAACTGGTTGATGAAGAAATCTTTGAAGGAGATTTTTATTTGGAGAAAATCGGAAGTTTTGGAGCTGGAAAAGGTTATGGTCTTGTTGGGAAGAAAGAAACTTACCCAGAAGTTAATTTTCAAATTAAGCTGACTGGAAAAGAAGTTAGTGGGGGAGGCGAACCTGTTAGTGTAGATGAAGACGTTGTTGAAGAAGAAGTTGTTGAAGAAGAAGTTGTTGAAGAGGAAGTTGTTGGAGAAGAAGTTGTTGGAGAAGAAGTTGTTGGAGAAGAAGTTGTTGGAGAAGAAGTTGTTGGAGAAGAAAGTTCAGAGGATTCTGCTGGAAGCAGTGAAGAAAGTTCTGGGGAAACGGAAAGTGCTGGCGAATCTGAGGGCGGCGGCGGTTCAGTGGGGGATTCTGGAGAAAGTGAAGGAAGTTCAGACAGTGGTTCTTCGGGGGAATTTGGTTCTGGCGTTGGCGAGCCGGCTTTGTCGCCTGCAGAGCTAGTAATTGATGGCATAGCGATTTCTGGCGAGGATTTTGTTTATGAGTTAGAGGGAAAATGGGATGCTGAGATTGTTTCTGGAAGTGTTTTTGTTGAGGGTGAGTCAGTTGATGACAGCAATGTCGATCTAAGTGTTGAGGATGGCGAGGTTGTTGTTTCAACAGATTATGCAAGTTTGGAGGAAGGATTTGGCGAGGATTATTACAATGTTGATGAGGAATTGGAAATAAAAGTGGATTTGGGGTTGTTTGAGTTTGCTGCTTCTGATGAAAGTGAGGAGCTCGAAGTCCGGATAGTTTATGATGGAGTGATTTTATTTAGTTCAAAGGAAAGAGTTTTAGTTGGGGGGGAAATTGGAGGCGAAGAAGAAGTTGTTCCAGAAGAAACTGTTAAGTTTACTGGTGGAGAGGTTGTTTCTGAGATTGAACTTGGAGTTAAGCCAGTTTGGATTTTAGAAGTTGAAGGGCCGAGTCCTGTTGAGATTGAATTGCCGAAAGATGGAGAGGTTATTGACATTGAGATTATTTCTTCTGGTGAAGAAATCGAAGAAGTTGTTCCAGAAGAATTTGTCGAGGGAGATGAGCAAGAAGTTGGGGAAGTTACACCACAAGATAGCGTGGAAGAAGCTGGAGTTTTGGAGAATGAAATTATGTTTTCTCCTTCAGAAGATTCTAATTTTAAAATAGTTGTGATAGAAGATTTGAAGGCAGGAGAAATTGCAAAAGTTTCTTACACAACTCCTGCTCCTGAAATTGTTTTTGAAGAGGCAACTGAACGCGGAAAGAGAATTAGAATTTCTGGGTCAGATAATTCGGTTTATGAAAATGTCCGCGCGTTTGTTTCTTTGCCAGAAGTTGAAAGCGTGAATGCGTTGTATTGGGAAGAGGAAGATAGTTATCTTGAGTTTGAGGTTTTTGATAAAGATGAAGATGGTTTGTTGGATTATATTGAATGGATTGTTCCGCACTTGTCTAACCAGACATTTGAAATAATTTATATTACAGATGCAGAGCATTTGGACGAGAACAGGGATTTTGTGGAAGATGTTTACGAGCAGGTTCGGGAGAGGGACGATGTTTGGGTTGAGATTCCGGCAGAGCATTATTTGAGAGTTGTTTTTGAGAAGAACTTGACAAGTGAGAAAGATATAACGCTTTACGCGCGGAGCAATTATTCGGGCGCTTTTGTCGAGGTTTACGAGAAAGACGGCGATGAGCTGATTGTTAGTTTTGATGAAATTGCAGAAGACAAGGAATACAAAGTCTTTTTGACGAATTTGTCTGGAGAGAAAGATACTTTTGATTTGCTTGTCAAAAATGGGGCAGTTGAGTTTGATTGGGTTGTGGATCCTGAGGAAAACCCCAAGGAGATTGGAGCTTGCGGACTACCTCCTATTGGATATTGGGAAGAGGGAGAGTATTATGTTTTAACTGGAGATTTGACAAAATACACGTCACTTCCTTGTTTTGTAATTACTGCAGATAATGTTGTTTTCAATGGAGATGGTCACACAATTAGTTCAAATGGAGACACTTCAATTTATGGAATTAGAATTGATGCAATAAATGTTACAATAAAAAACTTTACATTTGATACCATCTGGGTGGGGTTGCAAAATTATGGGAGCGATTCAACTATTGAGGATTGTGTTTTTCTTAATAATGATTATTCGATTTATTTTTCTCCTCAGTCACCAGGATATTATGTTGAGAATAATTTAGTGAAAGACACTGTTATAGAAACTTCAGAAAACGAAGATGTTCACCTATCTGCCGATTGTCCGAACAACACTTTTCTAAATGTTAGTTATGATGTTGTAAAAGAAACAATTCAACCAGGTGGAGAGCTAATCCGAAAATGGTATTACCGCGCGTATGCAGAAGAAGATACGTTAGGAAATCCTCTTAGCGGAGTGGTTGTTAGGGTTTACAATGCTTCAGACGACTTGCAGTTTGAGCTTACAACTTATGAAACAGGATATACAGAAACAATAGAAATTATTGATTATGTGAATGATGGTGGAAGTGTGACTGATTATTCTCCTTACACAATTTACGCAGATTATTTGGGAGAGCCTTTGACTCGGGAGCATTATGTTGAGGATAACATTGAAGATGTTTTTACTTTTACTTATTTAGATGAGACTGCTCCGAATGTTGAGTTTACTGGTTTGACTCCAGAATCTGGAGAAACGCATTATGGCTCAATAAATGTTGGGCTTTTAAGTTCTGATCCTCCTTTAGATGAGCATTATGCTTTTGTGGATTTTGATTATGATGTTGGATTGTGGATGGGAATGGATGAAGTTGATGGGGATTATGTTATTGATAATTCGAGTTATGGGGGCAATGGTTATGCTGCTGGTGACGAGATTCAGGTAGAAGGATATTTTGGAAAAGGGTTTGCGTTTGGGGAAGATGGTGATTACATTCTTGTTAACAAGCAACAAGGAATTTCTATTGATGGGGATGAGTTGACAATTTCAGCATGGGTTAAGCCAAATTGGAACTCAAGGGATACTGTTCAAAATCATCTTGTGGTCGATAAAACGCCTTACCCAACTGCTGAAACATACAGGTTACTTTTTAATAAAGGAGTTCGTCAATGGAGATTAGTGTTGAGAACTTCTGAAGGAAAATCTACTTGCGACACTACTACTGAAGCAGGTTTTGATGCATATACCTGGCATCACATTGTTGCAGTTTATGATGGTTCAGAAGTAAGAATCTGGGTTGATGATGTGAAAGAAGCAACTTGCTCTGGAATTTCTGGGGATATTCTTCCTAATTCTGATTCACTTACAATTGGTAGAGCTAGTCGTGTTAACACAGCGGGATTTGACGGAATAATTGATGAGCTTATGATTTTTGACAGGGCGCTTAGTGAAGAGGAAGTTCACTCGCTTCATAATGCAGAGCTACCGAACCAATATTCTCATGAGTTTAGCCCTGTGAGTTTTGAGACACATACTTTTACTGGCTATGCAGTTGATAGAGCTGGGAATAAAGGCGATACAGGAGAACGGCAGGTTTTTACAGAGGGAGTTCCTCCTGTTTTAACTGTTATTTCTCCGTTGGATGGTTCTAATTATAATGTTGAGGAAGAGATTAGTTATGAAATTAGTTTGGATGAAGCTGGAAGCTGGTGCCGGCTTAATCTAGATGGTGCGTACGAGCCAATGATCCATGTTACAAGCACGTATTTCTCTGGAGGTCCTCGGACGTCTGGAGGGTTTGCAGAGGAGTTACATAATGTTCAATTTACTTGTGCAGATCTTTCTGGAAATGAAGGAACAAGCGACTTGCATAATTTTTTATTTGATACGACTGAACCGGTTATTGAGTTTGGAGCTTCGACAATTGAAGATGGTTTGATTGGGCAAGATCCACCAGAGGCGACTGTGGAAGTTACGAGTTCTGATAATTTGGGAGAACATTACTCTTTTGTTGATTTTGATAAAGATGTTTTGCTGTGGATGAAGATGGATGAAGTTGATGGTGATGGAGATCCGCTTGATTCTTCGAGCTATGGGAATGATGGGCTGAAGCAGGACGCAGCAGAGCAAACTTATGCTGGCTATTTTGGAAGGGGTTTTGCACTCGACGGGGATGGGGATTATATTAATGTAACCTCTAGTGCGAGTTTAGATTCTATGGAATACCATGCAACTGTTTCGTTTTGGGCGAAGAGTGCGATTGATTTAGAAGACGAAGGATTTCCTTCTGCAATGGGATTTTTTTCCCTTTATTCTGGAGACGACGATAGAATGCTCCTCCGCATTGCTAAAGTAGGAGCGACAGGACGTATCTCAATTTATGATAATATTGATGGCGCAGATTCTTGGACAACTATTCTTTCATCTTGGAGTGGTGTAACCAGCTGGCACAACTTTGTTTTTGTTTTTAATGAGACTGATCTAAAGACATTTATAGATGGTGACTTGAAAAATAAAACAACATTGACGTCACAACTTTCTGAACTTGATGACGGAATGGAAGTTTGGATTGGTAGAAGCTATTTACAACAAACAAATATGTGGAACGGGACAATTGATGATTTTATGGTTTTCAAGAGGGGTTTGTCTGATGAGGAAGTCACTGCTTTGTATGATGCGTCGGCAAATCAGTATGCGCATCAGTTTACTGGGCTGGAGAATAAGACTCATACTTTTACTGGTTATGCAGTTGACAAAGGCGGGAATTCAGCGCAAACAGAGGGGAGGAGTTTTCATGTTGGGCCGATTATTGATGTCAGTTCTTCCTATTGTGGAAGTATTCCCCTTTCTACTCCTGGAGGATATTACAGATTGATTGAAAGCTTCTTGTCTTCTTTGAATTCTGGAATTTGTTTGGAAATTATTGCAAAGGATGTTGTCTTAGATGGGAATGGATACACTATTACTCTTAATCCTGATCCGACTAATAGTGTTAAAGGCGTTTATTCTTATGGTACTTCTGGATTAGTTATTAAAAATTTAAAAGTTGAAGGTTTTTCAAATGGAATTAACCTTGCGGGAGTTACAGATTCTTTAGTGAAAAATAATTCTCTTTTACGTGGAGAAGGAGAAGGAATTGTTTATGGGCTTAAGATCGGGTCTTCTTCAGAAAACATAAGGGTAATTAATAACACTATAAGTTCAAATGACCGAGGCATTCAACTTCAGAATGCAAACTATAATCTGATTCAGGATAATGTGATTTCTTCAAGTCTTTATGATGGTGTGTATATTACTAATAGCCTTGGAAATAAATTAATTGGCAATGTTATAAACTACACAACAAATGGCGCTGGAATTACAATTGGAGCTGATGCATGGGTATCTTCTAATAACCTTTTAGAACGAAATGTTTTACATAATAATGCATACGGTGTTAGATTTGCTGGTGGTGGAACAGTTAGAGATAATCTACTTTTGAACAACCAGATTTTTAACAACACGCAGCGTTCTGTTTATGATATTGCCGGTGCTGTCGGTGTAAATTATTTGGTTTACAACAACTCTTTTGGCGAGATAAAATGGACTAACACAAACTTTTTGAATACAATGATTGTTAAAGGAAACTTAACTTTTCCCGGGACAGTTAAGATTGAACAAAACTTTGCAGAATTGGATGATGTGCTCTTTGCTCCAGATGAGAAAATAAATTCTTCGGCAGAGATTACTTTGTATGATTATCCTGGGCAGGGGATTGAAGAGCCGGTTATTTTGCGCAACAATATGTTTCTTTGCAATGAAACAACAACTCCGAGATGTTATAACTTTACTTCGCTGGATGCAGGTATAATTATCTTTAATGTTAGCTCGTGGAGCAATTATCGGATTGGAAAATTAGGGTTTATATTTGATTGCGATACATTGGGTGTGGCGAATAAAGATTATGTTTTGGGAAGAGACATTTCTATAACAGGAGATTGTTTTATTATTACTGCAGATAATATTACGCTGGATGGGAATGGCTATAGCATTACAGGCGATGGGGATTCTTCGGATTATGGTGTTCATGCAGATGGTGTGAGAAATGCGACCATTAAAAATTTAGATATTATTAATTTTGGACATGGCATTTATTTAGATGGCACAAATTATTCTACTGTAAGGAATGTAAACAATACAGACACAACTACTGCAGTGGACTTTGGTTTGAGACTTGAAGATTCTAATAATAATCTTGTGGAAGACAGTGTTTTTGACTCTTCTGTTTCTACTAAAACTTCATATGGGGTTAGTTTGGGAAATTCTTTTAATAATGAGTTTAGAAATAATAATATCACTTCTATAGACGAAGGGCTTATCCTTGCCAGTAGTTCAAACAACGTGTTTAAAGGAGGGGCTATTGAAGGCGATAGTTATTATTATGGCGTTGATATTAGGTCTGGTTCACACAACAATACGTTTGAAAATGTTGGGATTTCCTTGGAGGATACTTCTGCTAATGAGATTTCTTTCACAGTATCTAGTAGTAATGGAACACGCCTTATCAATACTTTTTTTGGAAGGTATAAATTTAACGATGGCATAAAGGGCACGTTAATATTCGAAAACACGCAATTTGGAAAGATTCAATTTTTAGAATCAGTAAATGGGTCTGGGGCGAATTTAAGCCACGATGTCAGGATTGGAAACAATTCGGTAACTGTTGAGTCAGGGAACAATCCTGGCTTGAATGAGAGTGCGAATATTACATTATATGGGATTGGAGATAGAGGGTTTGATAACATAGCGGTATTAAGAGATGGGCGCAGATGTCCGGATGGGATTTGTTACAACTTTACTTCTTTAACAGATGAAGATGTTTCATTTAATGTGAATTATTGGACGAATTATAGTATTGGAGAAGGAGGCCTTTATAATTGCCGCGAGCTTAACGAACCGAATAAAGTTTATGTTTTGCGAAATGATATTCCAAACATTGTGGGAACGTGTTTCAATATCACGGCAGACAATGTGACTTTGGATGGGAATGGATATTTTATTGATGGTGATGGTGCTGATTATGGTGTTTATTCTCGAGGTACGAGGAATATAACTATTAGGAATCTTACTGTTGAAGACTTTGAATATGGAATTTATTTTATAAATGGGTTTAACAATACGTTAATAGACAATACTATTTATGACAATGGTAATTTTGGAATTTATATTTCTTCTGGTTCAGATAATAGATTAATCAAGAATTCGATAAGAAACAATCAGGGTGGAATAAGGTTACAATCAACAACAAGTAATAATTTAATGGAGAATTTAATAGAAAGAAGTGTAGTTTATGGAGTTTATTTGAATGGTGCTTCTAATAATTTATTGAACAACAATACTATAAATGGAAGTTATAATGGTCCCGGAATATTTTTCGTGTCCTCTCCTGAAAATAATGTTTTGTTAAATAATCAAATTTTTGATAATGAAGATGGTTCTATTACTGACAATGCTCCGCTTTATGTAAATTACCTAATCTACAACAATTCTTTCGGCGAGATTAAATGGATTGATGAGGACTTTTTGAAAAACATGGATGTTGCTGGAAACTTGACTTTTCCCGGGACAATTCGGATTGAGGAAAACCTTGCAGAGTTGAATGATGCGCTTTTTGTGTTAGATGGGAAAATAAATTCTTCGGCAAATATTACTTTGGATATTCAGATTCCATTATCACTTGTCCATCCAATAATTTTGCACAACAACGAGTTTGTCTGCAGTGAAACAACAACTCCGAGATGTTCTAACTTTACTTCGCTGGATGCAGATATAATTATCTTTAATGTTAGCTCGTGGAGCAATTACAGCATTGGCCAGGGAAATAATCTTCCCGAGGTTTCGGTCGTAACTCTTAGCAGCACAGATGGAAGCAATAGGACAAAGCAGGATTTGAATTGTTTTGCCCAGGTTTTTGATGAAGATGATGATTGGATGAATTATACCTTGATATTTTATGAAACTGCTTCTTTGCCGGTGATAATTTCACACCCTATTTGTGACGTTTATAGCGGGCAGGTTGCGAGTGAGAGTTTGGATGACACAGAAACTAAAAAGGGAGATATATGGAATTGTTCGATTGAGGTTTGTGACGAGCGAGGAGAATGCGCAGTTGGATATAGCGAAGATTTGTTGATTTTGAACACGCTTCCTGTTGTTTCTTTGGTTCTTCCAGAAGATAATTATCAAACGATAGACAGGACTCCGACATTTAACTGGACGGTTGAGGATGATGACGGTGATTTAATAGATGAAGTGCATTTTAATATTACTTGTTTTGATGAACTCGGAGGTAGTTGCAGCGATGACGATGTTGATGAGACCTGGCCGGGAGCGCCATTAGAATACACTTTAACCGACCCATTGAAATATTTTATTGACGATGGTTATTATTACAACTGGACTGTTAGAGCAAAAGATGATGAAGAATATGGCTTGTGGGCTGTGCCGAGGAGAATAAATATTACGTCTTTTGTTGATATAACTTTGTTAAATGCAGGGATTGATTTTGGTTCGATGGGTGTTGGAGATTCGGATGATACAGATGATGATATCCCATTACCATTTTTGCTGGAAAACTCTGGAAATGTTTTTGTAAATGTGACAGTGAATGCATCTGATTTGTGGGCAAGTGAATGGAATCCGACTGACAAGTATCAGTTTAAGATTGACGAATCTTCTGAAGCAGGCGCTTTTGACCAAGGTGAAAGTATAATGATATTTATTCCTGTTCCTGAAGCTGATCCGGAACTTCCATGGGATGTTGCAATCGCTAACTTTAATTACGATGTTGACCATAATACTTGCGAGATTGATATTAACATTACAGTTCCTGACACTGAACCTCCTACTGAACCAGATGAAAACAGAAGTTCATCGATAACTTTCATTGCAAGCAGGGCGGAATAATGGTGAAGAAAATGTTAATGAAAAACCAAAAACAAAAAGAAACGTGTAGGATGGTTGATAGTTGTGCTTGGGTAAAAATGTTTCCACCAGCCCTAAAGATTATCACACTACATCCCTGCTGGATAGGAAGGTTAGATAGCGATTGCCTTTTAATTTTAGCGGAGCTGCAGGATTTAACTGCAAGGAAAAAATGGTGAAGAAAAAAATACTGGCGATTGATTTGGTTTTGTTAGTTGGAACTGCTGCGGCTGTTTTTGGAATGTTTTGGTATTTGACTTATTCGCAAGTTGCGTTTTCTCCTGTCGGAGATGTTGACAAGGTTTTGTTTGATTTTTCTAAAGATTCTGAATTGTTTATTTCTTCTGATAGGATTTTTACGTCGCTGGAGAAGATTAATTTAGAGAATGGTTTGGTGATTCCTCTTGAAGAAGGGAATTATTATTTGAAGATTCAGACAGGAACAGTTAGCAAGATTATGAAGTTTGATATTTTGGAAGACGTTAAGTTGAAGGTTGTTGATTTTGGGGAGAGTTATGGAATTGTCAACGCTGAAGATGTTTTGTTGAATGTTCAAGTCAATGATCCAGACGGGAATTATGTTAAAAGTGTTTTGCTTGGAGGTGGAAATGATTAAGAGATTGTTCTTTGTTTTGATTTTTGTTTTGTTTGCTTCGAATGCTGCGGGGCTGGGGGCTTTTCCCGGGAGGGCGACGATAGATTTTGTTCCTGGCTTGGAGAAGACCGTGACTTTCACAATTGTTAATTCTGACCAGAAAGATGTTACTGTTGTGGTTTCTGCGCAGGGTGAGTTAGAGGAGTACATTTCGATTTCTGAAAATGTGATAAAGATGAAGGCAGACGAACCGTCGAAGGAAATTAGTTACACTTTGAAGTTGCCGCAAACGCTGACGCCGGGTTTGCACACCGCAGATGTTGTTGTTGTGCAGCTGCCAGAGCAGTTTGTTGACACAGGGCAGATGTCTGTTGGCGCGGCAGTTGCGGTTTTGACGCAGGTTTATCTGGATGTTCCTTATCCTGGGAAATACGCAGAGGCAAACATGAATGTTCTTGGAGAGCCAGATGGTTCGATGAGGTTTGTGATTTCTTTGGACAGCAAGGGGGAGTTTGATATTGTCAGAGCTGCTGGTTCAATCGATATTTTCACTTCTTTGAATGAAAAGATTGCAAGTGTTAAAACGAATGAAATTGGTTTGTCGGCGGGGCGGCGTGGGGAGCTGGTTGCGACTTGGGATTCGCGGAGTATGCCTTCTGGTTTGTACAGGGCAGTTGCTGAAGTTGTTTATGACGAGGAGACAATGACAATTGAAAAAGAGTTTGGAGTTGGGAGGCAAAGGTTGAGCTTAGAAGGAATTGAAGTAAATGATTTTAGTTTGGGAGAAATAGCAAAGTTCGAGGTTCTTGTAAAAAACGAATGGAGCGAGAAGATAACTGGGGCGTTTATTGAGATGATGGTTTACAGCGAGGCGGGAAATGTTTTAGCTGATTTCAAGTCGGCGAATTACGACATTGAGCCGTTGGAGCAGGAGCTGATGGTTGCGTTTTGGGACACCGAAGGAGTGAAAGAAGGAAATTACGACTCGATTTTGTATCTGCGTTATTTGGATGCTTCTGATAAGATAGATTTGTCGTTGGGAGTTTTAAAAAACTCGATTGAAATTGTCGGTTTTGGTTATGTGATTTCAAAGCAAGCGCTGGAAGGGAAGAACTTGACTTATATTCTGATTGGAGTTATTGGGTTTTTAGTTGTTGCAAACTTGTCGTGGTTTTTGTTGTTGAGGAAAAGGATGAGGAAGTGATGTTGTTAGGTATAACAGAAAAGTTTAAATAGATTATTTTGGTTATATGATATAATGGAGAAAGAAAATATCAAAAATGTTTTGGTAGAAAATGCTCGGGAATATCAGCGAAACGCTTTAGAATCTGAAAGAAAGGGAGATTATAATTCGGCGGTGACACTTTTCTTTAAGGCATTAGCTGCTTTATGTGATATTTATATTTTTAAGAAAGAAAACTTTATTCCGAGCAGTCACACTGAGAGATTTAGGGTATTGGAGATGAAATATCCGGATTTTTATAACGTGATTGATAAAGATTTTTCTTTTTATCAGGAGAGTTATACTGCGAAAATGAACAAAGAAACATGCGAGGTGTTAAGAAATGATGTCAAAAAGTTATTTGAAATTGCCATTTAAGAAATTTGCGAAGCAGAACGGTGTTTTTGATATTTTGATATATGGTTCTGCTGTAAAGGGGAAAGAAAAACCAAGAGATACAGACATTTTGTTAGTTTTTTTAGATAAAAAGCTGGGAGAACGGTTGGCTATTGCGCAGAAATTTAAACAGGTTGTCAAAACCAAAGTTAAAAATCCGGATGTGAAAACAATAAATCTTAGCGAGCTTTTTGAGAGTAACTTTTTAGCAAGGCAGGGAATTTTGGTGGAAGGGTACAGTTTGTTACATAAGACTTCTTTGTCGAAAAGACTTGGTTTTGAAGGTTATGCTCTTTTTACGTATAATCTGAAAAATCTTAATCATAATGAAAAAACAAAATTCACTTATTCTTTGATTGGGCGGAGGGGGGATGGCATGGTTAAAAATGTTAAGGGCAAAGCATTAGGGAAAGGTGCTGTGATTATACCGATAGAAAACAGTTTGATTTTTGAAGATTTTCTAAAAAAATGGAGTTTGGATTACACCGGGAAAAAAATCCTGGTTTCGCTATTATGATTTCAAAACAAAAAATTAAGGAATTTGTAAAAAAGAATTATTCTAAGAAAATAAGTTTGAAAGCTATTGAAAAGTTGGAGAATCTTTTGGAGAGAGAAATTGGGGAGGTAATTGCGGGGGCGGCGAGGCGGGCGGATTTTTCCGGCAGGATTGTGATTAAGGAAGAGGATATTGAAAGTTTTTGAGTGGTGGATTTTTGTTGCAACTCAAAATAGCAAGATTATTTTATTATTCTACAGCCCTCCCTTGAATCAATAATGGAAAAACAGATAAATGTTAATGTAGAACAAATTTGTGGACAGGGTATATTTAGGTTTTGATATTAATTTTGGTTTGTTAATTCATCAATCACCTTAAATTAATCGTCGGCATAGCCGGCTCGTAATATTTTGAATATTGTTTCTATTTTCAGTTGAATTATAATCTTAGAGAAATTAATTTCAGCCCTGCGAAAAGTTTATAAAGTAAAAGTATTATTTTAGTGCAGGTTAAAAAAGATGGAGACACAAAAACTTGTTGTGGTTTTGTTGATTGTAGCGATTATATTTTCAGCGGCGAATATTTTGATTAGTTCTGGGTTTGATTTTGGAGATTATGCGGCTGTGGATTGTGCTGATAGGGTGAATTGTGTTGGTAGTTCTGGTTCAGACAATGCTAACATCGGGGTGAGTGTCATTGCACCGCCAGAGGAGAATTCGTCATGAAATCAAAAAAAGATAACACATTATTAGTTATTACAGTTATTGCAGTTGTTGTTTCAGCTGTTGGATTGGTTTTGACTTGGAATAGTGTTTATACTTTTCAGAGGATAATGCTGAGCGGAGACGAAGGATATGTAGATGTAAGCATTGTTGAAAATGCTCAACTTGATTTTACTACAGACATGATTGATTGGGGGGCAGGTTATATTCCCCCTGGTGATGGTGCTGAAACTTTAGATACAATAGTTGGTACTGCTTCTACACCAATTGGACATTGGAATAGGGCTTCAAACCTGCCAGATGCAACTAGTGGGGGGGATGATGGAAGCGGAGGATTTATTGTTGAAAATATCGGCAATATTGATGTTGATTTAACTCTTTATACAAGCAAGGATGCAGCAGATTTTATTGGGGGAAATGGAGCAGAATTCCAGTTTCAGCTAAGCAATTATGAAGTTGGTGCTTGTCCCATACCTCAGCAAGTAGGAGTAGTTTGGGGAGTGTATGGGGATGTTGTTTTAGAGCCAGGGATTTTGGTATGTAATACGTTCAATCATGAAGACACCGGTTCAGATGAGTTGAAAATTGATATAAGAATGGTCATTCCTGGAGATGCAGATATTGATTTAGCGGGTCCGGAAGATAGAGCTCAAATGATTGCGGTTTTTTCAGGAGTATAGTTATTTAAGGAAAGATATAAAAACTGTTTTTGATTATTTTATTCATGTCTGTTAAAAGAGGAGTTTATTGTTGTTTTTTAATCTTGTTTGCTTTAGTTTTAGCTTCTAGAGCTAGTGCTTCTTCATTCGGAGTAAGTCCAGCTATTTATCGTTTGGATTTTGAACCTAATTTGGAAGGTAGTTTTGTGTTCAATTTTCATTCTGACAATACTGATTTGGATTTTGAAGTTGGGATTAAAGGCGATTTAGCAGAATATGTGGCAGTTGACAAAGACAATTTTCAGGGAGGGTCGGGAAAAGTTAATGCGTTTTTGAAACTTCCTGAGAGAATTGAAACGCCAGGACTCCATAGAATTTTAATTTGGGCGAAACCTATACAGTCAGCAAGTGGTGGGATGGGGATTGTTGGAAGCCCTAATGGAGTTATAGCAGTCTACGTCCCCTACCCAGGCAAATACGCTGAAATCCAAAAATTTGAAATTGAAAATGCAAACACTGGCGAGAAAGTCCCTTACAAGTTGGTTGTCTATAGCCGAGGGGATGAGACGATAACTGCGAGTTCAAGGATTGAGATTTTGGATTCTGCGAATGAAAGTGTTAAAGTATTTAACTTGGGGAGCAACGAGATAGCTTCGACAGAGTTTGTTGCTTTTGATTCTGGGCTTGACATGGCTGGAGTTGGGGCTGGGAACTACAAAGCAGTTGCTATTGTGAAAACTGACAGCGGGCAGGAAGTCAGGAAGGAAGACAGCTTTAAACTTGGAGAGCTGCAGGTTAAGGTTGTTAATTACACTCGGATGCTTGAGAAGAATAAGATAAATCCTTTTGAAATTGAGGTAGAGAGTTTTTGGAATGATGCGCTGGAAAATGTTTACGCAGAGGTTTTTGTTGTTGGGACTGACATTTCTTTTCTCACGCCGTCGGTGGAGTTGAGGCCTTGGCAAAGGAGCAAACTGACTGGATATTTTGATACAACAGGGCTTGAAGCTGACAAAGTGTTTCAAGTTAAGATTGTTTTGCACTACGGCGACGAAACAACAGAAGAATTGGTTTCTTTGACTTTTGTGGAGACGACGAATTATATTTTAATTGCTTCAGTGATTTCTGGAATTGTTGCGGTGCTTGCTTTTATTGCATGGGTTGTTTTGAAGATTCGGAAGTTGGAGAAGAAGAGTGGAAGGAAGAAGAGATAGTATTTTGTTACAACTTAAAGAATAGCAAAATTATTTTCCCACCCCCCCATCAAAAGATTTATTCTGGTTATTATTAAAAAAAGGAAGGAATTGGAGATGCATTTTAATCGGAAAGAAATCCCCACCGCCTGCTACTGGGTAAATGCCGCCTAACTCCCCGAGCCAGTCCTTACTTGTCATTCTTTTACTAAACTGACTCAGCTCGCCCACCCAGAGATTATCATATAAACCAGAGTCGATTGGGATATGCGTTATTGATGGTGATTGTTTTTTGATTTTTGAAGCCTCGCAGCTTGCTGCTATTGGGAGCTTCACTTTTTGAAAAAATAGCTATAATTCTATCCAACTCCTTATAATCAATAATAAAATCAATCAGGAACCTATGCTGGTTGGTTTTTGGATAATTTTTGTGTGTTGGGGTTGGGGGTTTTGAAAGAAGAGAAAGTTTTAATAAGATTATTCTTTTTTAAGAATTGTGAATGTGAAAATAAAAAGTGGCAAAAGAAAATAAAAAAGTTTTGATAGCTTTGCTGTTGGGAGTTTGTGTTGTTTTAATAGCTTTGTCTGTTTTTTTGAATTCTTCCAAGCCAATTGATGTCAAGGAATTTGATGTTAAGTTTATCGTGGATGTTGGAGGTATTGGGATAGATGTTGACACAAGTGTTTTGACATTTGGGCAGGTGAATCCTGGTGGTGGAGGAAAGAGAACTGTGGTAATTGATAACAGCCATGATTTTCCTGTTGAAGTCAAAGTTTTAGTGAGCAAAAATCTTTTAGGATTGATAGATACAAATTCAAGTTTTGTCGTTGACGCTGGGAAAAATGTTTCTGTTCCTGTTAAGTTGAATGTTCCGCAGGATTTTGAATTGGGAAATTATACTGGAAAGATTAAGTTTGAGATGTATGAAATTGGTTAACTCCGAATCTGACTTCGTCAAAATTCTCCGCAGAAAAAATGATTATCTGATAAATCTCGAAGGTGGTTGAAGATTAATTTTAGGGTGGATGTTATGAAGCATCTTGGAAAGAAAAAATTAGGAGAATGATTGTTCTTTTTATTAATATTTGATTTGGCGGCGGTTGTTATTGAAGCTATTTTGATTGGGCATAAATCTTAACTTACGGGAGTGAGAAGTTTTTTATATAACGATTTGTTATTTTCAATATGAAAAAGTTGGTGAAGGTGCTGCTTGGGCTGTTTATATTCTTTACTTTGTTAAATATTTTCTTTACTGCAAAACAGATTGTTCTGCTTGATCCTGGCGACGAGGCAAGTGCAGAAGGAACTGTTAGCTTGACAATTCTCAGCTCAAACCAGGAAATTTATATTCACACCCCTGAAGAGATTTATTATAATTTTGAATATTACAACGAATCTAATGCATATGATTTGGATTTGAATTTGTCTTCTAATTTTGGCGCTAATAGCTGGTCGTATGTTTTAGAAGATTTGAAACATGGTGGAGATAAATCTGAGGGTCTTTCAACTACAGAAACAGCGCCGAATATAACTTTTGACGCAGTGAGATGGCTGAATAAGATAACTGTTTTTGGGAGTTTGGGTGAAACAGAGGCAAATGCAAGTGTTGTTTTTTTTGTTAATGTGACTAACCATGCACCGGAGCTTGGGTTTTTTCCTGATGAGAGCTTTGTTTGTGAAGGGGAATTTTTTGAAACAGTTTATTTCAATGCTAATGATATTGATGAAGATGAGATGACATTGATTTTAGAGCTGGGGGGAGGAGTTTTTCAGCAAGGGCGGACTGCTTGGGAAGTCACGCCTAGCAGTTTTGGATTTGCTGGCTGGAGTTTTGCTAATAGTTCTATCTACCTAGGAGCTGTTGGAAGCATTTTAACAAGAGAGCATGTTCTTGATCCGTATGAACTGACGTTGTACGCAAAAGATTGTCTTGAATCTGAATGTGAATCAGATCGACTTTCTGCTTCTAAGCAAGTCAACATAACAGTTATTGAGACAAACAGCCCGCCGGAAATGGAGGAAGTTGAAAACCAGACAATTGATTTGGACGAGGTGAACCACACGCTTTATCTCGAGATTGAGGTTTCGGACATTGATAGCGGGAACCAGACGTCGGGGAACTTGTCGTTCAATGTTAGCTTTTTGAGTGGGGCAAGGATTTTCAACATAAGCGAGTTTGGTGTGATAAACTTTACGCCGGTTTCTTCAGATGTTGGGAAATATGAAGTCAGAGTTTGTGTGATAGACCAGGCATTCCCTTTGGAAAGAGTTCATCCGAGAATTGATTCGTGTAAGCCAGGGGCTGTTGATAAAAAAACAGCTTGCCAGGAATTTAATTTGACAATTACAGAAGATGTTATTATTATTGTGCCTGGCGGAGGCGGGGGCAACGGGGGCGGGGGCGGCGGTGGCGGTTGTACACCGATTTGGGTTTGTGACGGATGGAGGGTTTGTGAAAATACTGCGCAGTCTCTTCAAACTGGAATTTTATTAGGAGAGGATTATCGGGAGATTAACGAAGTTTGTTTAAGTCATGCATGGGGTGGAGAATTTTGCGGTTATCAGACAAAAGAATGTTATGATGCTAACAATTGCAGTAAGGAAACAAACAAACCTGTTGATTTGCAAGCTTGTTACTACACTGAAGACCCGAGTTGTTTTGACGGGATAAAGAACTGTCATGACGGCGGCTGTGAATTTCTTATTGACTGCGGCGGCCCTTGCGATGCATGCCCTACTTGTTCTGACGGGGTGCAAAATCAGGGAGAAGAATCAATTGACTGCGGAGGACCTTGCCCGAAGCGCTGCCCATTGGAAATTCCTGCTGGTCCTGTTTTTGTTTCTTCGGTAATTATTATTGCGATTATTATTGCAACGGTAATTGTGGTTGTTTTGGTTTATAGGATTCGGGGGAAGAATAAAGATACAAGTAAGAAATAAAGCTTAGAAAATTAAGATATCTGATAAATCTCGTTCGGAGTTGCGGAGTGGTGAGGAGATATTTGTTTATGATTATGCAAGAAGGTTTTGAGGGTTATTCTGGATTGCAACATCTGGCTTAAGGAAAGTTTAAGGTGTAGTAACTTGACCTCGCCACATAGATCCGACTAATTCTGTCACTCAAACAGTTTTGACAGTTGGCTCCTTTATTAAGAATTTGGAGGTTTATCCTCCAAAATTGTTCTGACTTCCTGAGAAAAATTCGAAAAGACTTTCTC
>JAHISS010000033.1 GCA_018817905.1 Nanobdellota archaeon | reverse complement strand
TTTTTTATCTATCTTATTTATCAAAGCAATAGGCCCAAAAGAAAAACTTACGTTTCCTTTCATTTCGATTTAGGCCTCCTTTCAGTTGTTTCTAACAACTGAAAGTTTCTTCATTTAAAGTTAACTGGCGAGGTCAAGTTAAAAAAGTCTGGAGAAAGAAGAGGGAAACATTCAAAAATTCCTCCCCTCTTTGTTTTAGGCAACGGGGCCATCCCTGAAGGGGGTCTTGCAAAAGTTCCGGCAAATTTTGCCAAAGATCTACGATTAAGCAAAACTGCTATAAGATGAACGAAAGTTAACAATGTATTAATTCTTCCATAATCTTGTTTGAGTTCGTGATATCCAAGAGTATAGACCTTAATATCTTCGTTCAATGAAAGGATTTCAAGAAAATGTAAAAAGACTCTAACAGGTGTTCCGGACACATCCGGTATTCTCTTTTCCAAAATCTCCAATATTTCTTCAGGGGGGCTATAACGCCAGTTTCCATTCTCATTCTTTTTATGGTCTATCATAAACGCAGCTCTAAACAATAACATACCCAATAACTCCAGTCCAAATATATCAGAATGCATTAACTTTTCTATGTTCTCAAACATATCTCCAAAGGTTAAATCTTTTTCAATTTTCTTTCCATCTTTAATAATTTGAGGGTTCATATCATTTTCATTATTTGTCTTTTCATGAGTTAAGTAATTTCTACAACCTTTATAATTAGGATCTGCCTCTTTTCCAGGTTTCGCCACAGCAACTACGTTCTCCTTTATCAAATATAACTCTGTCACCTCCCTGTTTTTCTGATCTGGTCCCTTCCCCCATTTGAGGGTTTCGTTTAAAGCTTCAAGTCTACGAGATCTTGCAAATGGAGTTAGTTTTTCATCTGGAAGTTTTAATTTTTTATTTACTAATTCGAGGATACTCATAGAAATTCCTAACTTCTCGTATTGTTTTAGGAATTCTTTTGTTTTTCCCATACAAAACCACGCTGATCTCCTATTTTAAACCTTTCCCACTTCCTCTTCCTCTTCCCACATCTTAGTTCCCAACTTCCAACCCCACAAACCCATCATCATAAACCATAAAGCAACAACCCCTCTCCAACAAACCCATTAAACAAAAACAGACAAAAAAGAAACCAAATACCAAAGAACCAAATTGATAACCCCATAAATCTTCATCTGTTTCTTGTTTTGCAAAAACTCCCAGGAAGGTTTGCTTCCTTTCTTCGGGGCAAGTTTCTGGAGCTTCCTGGATTTAAAGCTGATAAGCACGCCGACGATAACTATCCAAACGACCAATACGTGCTTCAGAAGAAGATTCTGCGTGTTCAACGGCCAAGTCACAAGAGGCGTAATTACAATCCCAGAAATAATCAGCAAAATCATGCCAAGCCAAATCAACTTGGAAATCGCCGGCATAATTTTCATGCTGGCAGCCCCGACATCCTCGTCCTTCTCAGACTTCGCAGAAATAACCGCGGCAATTGTCGCACCGCCAACCCCAAAAGCCAAACCGATAAAATGCAAAAAATTAAATATCTCCAATAACGCCATAGAAATTAAACCGAACTATTCTTTATATGTTTTTCTGTGTTTAGGAAACCTGTCTATTCCCCTTCTGCCCCGCATGCAACTTCCTCACCCCAATCCTTCTTCAAGACCCGCTATGTAGTTTCCTCAACGCCTCATCAAACTACCCGGCCCCAAACTTCCTCGCACATGCTGCTTGAAAATCAAGGCACTTAATAAATCTGTCCTGGTCTTGTAAACAAAACAATTGTAGTTCCATATGACTCACTTTTGCATTATACTCAGGGCTTTGAAATCTAGGCAATCCATCCCTCATAGGGGCAGCATCGCTTGCCATCCTGTCCGCACGCACGCCACAAAATCTAAAATAATCCCCTTTCCTTCCCAAATATGGGCATTTATCACAACCAGCCCGCTCAGCTTCTATATGAGAGACCACGGCCTTCTCTTCCTTAATCACCACATCATCCCAGCACTCAACATCATCCCAAGAACTAACTGTTGGCCCATAAAGCCTTTCCAACTCTGCCTGCCTGCCAGGCTCATTAAATTCATGAATGTTTCTTGGTCCCATAAAAAACCCACTATCTAATCATTTATAAAAATTATTGTCCTCTACTTCCCCTTCTCCTGCCTCACACCCAACTTCCTCAAAGCATCCAACAAAACTCGCTTCATTTTTTCTTCATAACGTTATCTTCAGATCGTTTTCTTTTGTTCTTCGTGTAGTTTACTCAACGCTTCCTCAAACTCTTCATCACTCGCCAAACACTTGCCAATCAACCACCAACACAATAAAGGTTTTATACAAGCAGCTGCCTTTTCTGCACTAATTCTTGTTTCATTCTTCGCCCTCTAGCAAATGTTTAATTGTCGAAGCAAAGAATTTTGCGTTTTTTATGGATTGTTCTGCAAAAGGCATATTGGCATTTGCATTAAGATTATAGGTAAATCTTCCCCTGTTTCTTTTTTCATCAAAAAATATTTTCAAAAGTGTTTCTGCCTTGTTTGATTCTTCTTCATAAATTTCCGCCAATTGCTTGTCTAGTTTTTTTGACTCAACAATTTTCTTAAACCTATCATATGTTTTTTTATGCTCTTCGGGAGGCTCTGTTTTAATATTCATTGATAGAAGAAACGCCTTTGCGGAATAAAAAATAGCATAATAGTTCTCAGAAATCACATTATTAAAAAAAGTCTTAGTTAAAGGGATATTCAAAACACTCTTAACCTCTTGTTTTGTTGATAATTCGAAATTGGCTTTGGCTAAAACAAGCTCATTCTCTGCCCTGTCTAAATATCCTCTAACCCTTATATCCATTCTCTACCGCCTCCTTAACTAATTCGTAAAACATCTGCGCATTTTTCAAGATTATCTTATTCTTAACAATTTCCTTCCCGTAATTCTCATTCTTCTCCCTCAACATATCAACAAAATCTTTTTTTCTAAAAACATGAAGGTGGATTTCTGGAACGATGAGAAGTGTAAGATTTTCAACTAATTTTTGAACAGAAACAACATTTTCCCTGTCAGGAACAATAATCACCAAGTCCAAATCGGATTTTTTATCGGCCTTTGCTTTTGCATGACTTCCGGTTACTAATATTAAATAGTCAGAAATCTCTTTAATTTCCATGATCTTAGAATAATTTGGCACTTTTTGTCCATCCTGTTCATCTAAGAATGAGAGATTTAATATTGCTTCTCTCGAGAATTTAAGGCTTATTAAATTTGTATTCCCTGTTTTCTCAGAACTCAATACATTCTTTTTAGTTAAAGACCCGACTGCCTCATAGACCCTTTGATAAGATTTGCTCTTAATCTTCTTCATGGTCTCCCTAATGCTTGTTTTAAGGAATAAATTTTTCCTGAAAAAGTCAAGTATTCTAATCTCGTTTTTCGTGATTATTTCCATTTTGAGATAATATTATCTCTTTATGAGACATATAAATCTTTCGGTCAAGAACTAACCCCCCTCATCCCCTCAAAACCCCAACCTCCTTCCCATCGACATTCCCTTTTTCGTAATAGGTTTTAGCCACCATTGTTAACGCCGCCTTTTTATCATCATCAAGCCCCCTGAGATATTTCCTCAAGTCCCTTGGTATTGGCTCTCCATTAACTTCTTCTAAGGTTGCGCAGTTTATTCTAATATCTCCATTACTCCCCCTCGCACCAGCTAATCGAAAATGCACGTGATAATTACCATCATCACATAAATGCTCTCTTGGAGTTCTCCCATCATTAATGACTGCCGGACCAGCATAAACAACCAATTTATACTTATCATCGCCTGTAAAAGCTACAACTGCTGGGCAAACGGAATCTCCACGCCCAAAACTAATCTCATAATCCTCTGGCTCAATCTCCACCATAACCCTCACTAACCTTCGCTGCACTCCCCCGCTGACAAATACAACGTCTTCCGTTCTTGGTTTAGTAACATAACGCCCCCTATTCTGCGCTATATTAAAATCCTTGAAAACAACTGATTCAATTGTCATAAAAATCCACATCAAAAATATTTTTTAAACCTTCTTATTTCCCATTCTTAACATGAACATCTCCCCCCACAAAAACAAAATCTCAACTCCTCAAAGCATTGTATATCCGCGTGTTTGCCTCATCAATCATCTTCAACGATCCGTAACATCTTCTTAGTCACCTCTTCTCTTGATACACCTCCTGACGCATACGTTGAGTAAACCAGGGGACTTGACATCCGAAAATAATTATTGAACTCGGCTTAACTACATCGACATGATCCAACACATACGCATCTAAGGTTCTTGCTTCGCTTCCAAGAAGGGCTTCACTCGGGGCTTTCTTTCCAATTGCTCCTAACACAACTTGCGTCATTTCTGCATTGTCATAAGTCCTTCCTTGTTTTATCAGCCCCATAAGATGAGCAACAACATCTGGCTCAGTTCTATTGAAATAAAATTCTACTCCCCATTCAGGTTTTTGAAATGTGATTATTTGTCGTCTTCTACTTTTCCTTCTGCTCATTCTATAATGGCCCACCCTACTCAGGTCTTGATAGTCTAACACTTCTTCCAAGAATTCACTCTTTGGACGATCCCTCATGAAAAACAAAGTCTTATCTGCAAAATCTGAACTTCTTGCAATTACTTCCACCGCATCATGCACATTCTCCTCAATATTTACTTTTCTAGCAATATTGTCAAGACTCGCGTTAAGGATAATTCTACCATTATCTGCCATTGATTCAACTTAGAATAATAACTAATTTATAAAAATTTATGTGCTCTGCTTCCCCAATCATTTCTTAACATGAACATCCATCTGTGGAAACGGAATCGTGATTCCCGCCTTATTCAGCGCATTGTAAATCCGCGTGTTTGCCTCATCAACCGAACCATAACCATTCTCATACATAATAATCCTCGCTTTCTGGAAATAATCAGATGGTTTTTTAGTAGACCATAAAGTTTAAATAAGGAGATAAATCTAAGAAATTATGACAACAGGAACAAAAGCAGTAGCAAAAAGGAACCAGTTTGGATTTAATGAAACAGTAATTCCTGGGTACCAACGAATTCCTAGTCTTAGAAGAGAATTTCAAAGATTTCATCCGTGTAATCCTTGGCCAGCAACTGGCCCAGATCAGAAAGGGGAGGAGTTTAGAAAAGAGTTCAGACAATTTATGAAAGCTGCAAATAGTGCTGGAGCAATCAGAGGATTAACATTGGAAGGATTTAACGAGTGGAAAGCAGTAGACAATGAACCTAGTTTAACTCTTGAAAGATTTGCAGAAGCTGTTGAGCAAAGGCTATTTGAAGAATCAGCATATGATCCCGCACAAGATCCTTCAAACCCTGGTTTGGAAGGTAGAACCGAGACTGTTTACTTTCCCACCAGGGGATTTCTTGAAAGGTTCTATGAAGGGTAAAAACCCAACTGATCACTCCATCCTTTTACCCTTGAGGTGCACATCCATTTGTGGAAACGGAATCGTGATTCCCGCCTTGTTCAAAGCGTTATAGATACGCGTGTTTGCCTCATCAACCGAACCATAACCATTCTCGTAACTGTCAATATGGAAAAACGCCTTAAAGTTCAACGAAGAACTTCCCATTTCCAGGAAATAAATACTCGGAGCAGGATCCTTCAACGCGTGCTTTACTTTGGCCAACTCTGCAAGAACAATCTTCTTAACCTTCTCAATATCACTGCCGTAAGCAACTCCAAACGGAATCGTCTTCCTAACCATCGTCTCAGGCAACGAAACATTCCTAATCGGAGTATCGGCCAATTTCGTGTTCGGGATTATCACCACATCATTATCAAACGTCCTAACCCTCGTGCCCCTAATCCCTATCTTCTGAATAATTCCCCAAGTCCCGTCTTCCATGATAATCCAATCCCCAACCTTAACTGACTTATCCATTATGATCGAAATCCCTGAGAAAATATTAGCAAGGACAGGTTGCAAAGCCAAAGCCACAGCCAAACCCGCAACGCCCAACGCCCCCAACACCGGAACAATCTGCACGCCCCAAATATCCAAAACATACAACAAGACCAAGATAATCAAAATAATCTTCAACGTCCCATGGACCAAGCTCGTCAAACTATCGTTCATTTTAACCTTCGTTTTCTTAGCAACATTCTTCCACGCAACAACCAGGGCAACATCCACAAACGCAAAAATCAAATAACCTATCGCAATCACCAACGCAGAATAAATAATTCTCTCCGCATTCAAGGAAAACGCCTCGCTCAAAACAATTTCCTCCATCGCGAAACGCAAGCTTATGAACAAAGCGACCATGCTCATCGGCGTCGACGCCTTCGCCAACAAAATATCGTCAATGTCTGTCTTCGTCTTTGACGTTAACTTCATAAAAAACTTATTGAGCAAAGCCAACACCAGCCTAAAAACTATGAACAGAACAATCAACACAACCGCCGCTCTCAAATACTGGTTCGGAACATACTGCGCAAACCGCGGAATAACATCGTCAATCATAAAGATAGAAAAAGAAAAGACATTTAAATTACTTTCGATATCCCTGTTCATGGAAAAAATCAACTGGAAAGACAATTGGTTTATTTGGTTTATGAAAATAGCAATAATTATATTTCTCATCTTGCTAATCCTAACAATATTCAAAGAGGGCTTTCCGTTGCCATGAAAAAATTCAACTGGATTGATGCAATAATTGTCCTTTCATTTTTATTACTGGTCTATTTAATTTTGGTCAGAATATTTGGGAATTCTTCGAGTGACTTGCAAATAATGATTGGATTGTTAACCTTTTTAGGAAGTCTGACAATTAAATCGATAATGTTGAGCTTTAACTTAAATCGGGAATTCGGAGAAACAAGAGTTAACATCATGAATAGTTTTAATAACATAAAAGATGATATGACTTCTATAAAAGAAAATATTAACTCGATTAAAAAGAAATTAAAAATAAAATAATGGAAACAAATTCAAAAAACACGCTCGCAATAATAATCTATCTCGCGGCAGCCATTGCCTCTTCAAACATCCTCGGCACGCTTTTCTGGAATATTGCGAGCGTTGTATTCCTCACTGCAGGAGTTTACGGAATTGTCTGTCTGGCGAAAACTAATGAGTTTTTGTTTTAATAATAAAACACAGCAATAATTAAATAGAGAGAAATTCCGATTAATTCATGTCAGAAAAACAAGTGCGGTCTGTTGTGTCAGTTGTTGTGCCAAGAAATTACGGCGAAGGCGATAATCGTAAATTTATTTTAGTTAGAGATGAAGATAGTAAATGGTGCCCCCCTGGGGGAAGGATAGATTGGAAAGATTATGATGTTCTTGCAGCAGCTACACGAGAAGTCAAGGAAGAAACAGGGTTATGTGTTGTTTTAGATGGATTTCTCGGAGTGCAAACTTTTGAAAGTCCTCATGGAAATTTGGTGATTAACGTTTTATTTTCTGCAATCGCTGAATCTGGCTCTTTACTTGACCTCGCCACATAGATCCGACTAATTCTGTCACTCAAACAGTTTTGACAGTTGGCTCCTTTATTAAGAATTTGGAGGTTTATCCTCCAAAATTGTTCTGACTTCCTGAGAAAAATTCGAAAAGACTTTCTCTC
>JAHISS010000032.1 GCA_018817905.1 Nanobdellota archaeon | reverse complement strand
TTTTTTATCTATCTTATTTATCAAAGCAATAGGCCCAAAAGAAAAACTTACGTTTCCTTTCATTTCGATTTAGGCCTCCTTTCAGTTGTTTCTAACAACTGAAAGTTTCTTCATTTAAAGTTAACTGGCGAGGTCAAGTTACTGCGCGAGATATCATTTCTCCTGCTTTTTTCAAACCCCATTCTTCACTACCTACTTTTTTCCTTCCTTGTAATCTTTTTCTGAATTCATCTAAATGTTCTGTAACTGTGCCGGCATGCGCAAGAATCCAATTTTGGCCAGCCCAAATTTTTTGCGCGGTTCTCTTAGCAACGGCTTTATCTCCTTCGTAAGTTGTTTCCTGTTGGTCTGTGCCAAAATAAATACAACTATTTTCTCCGGTGTATACCCTAACTGCTATTATTGAACTCACGAAAATCTCTGAGTAGAAGACTTTAAAAAATTAAATGTGATGCAATGAGCATGTACATTCACGAAGAATTAACTGAAGGATATTATAGGTTTCTTAGGAAAAAAGTCAAGCCACGGATTGATAAGTTAGCGTTGTATGGCGACCACCTCGATGTTCCTGGGAAGATAGAGGTTTTGCGTTTTCTCGGAGTGGATGAATTACTTATGGAAATGGATGATAGAATTATTAGGGCGCCTGTTGAAGATTGCACCAGGTATCACATAAACATGGCTGTTAGTTTGGTGAGAGCTGAGGTTAATCAATATTTTAGAAATTATCTTGAGATGAAACGGGCTGAGGAAATGGAACCAGATAGTGCGCAAGGTGAGTTGGATTTCGGGGATTTTGTTCAATATGGTAAGCCGAACATGTCGAATCGGGTTTCACGCTGGGAAGTATATCAAGGTAATCGTGGTGGGAAGTAGATGTTTAATCGACAAGAAATAACCACAGCTTACTGTTATTCTGACTCGCGCCTCCGCCCACTCCAAGATTATCGCACAACCCACGAACTGACAGGATATTAGATTGTTGATTGTAGTATATGAAAATTAGTTTGCCTGTCTAAATAGCCAAATTAATAATCGCTACGCTCACAAGATTTATTTGATAATGATTATACGGAAAAGGTTTGTGGTGGGGGCGAGCATGTTACGTGTGGAGTATTGTGTTATGATTAGTGCCATACGTGGCTGCGAGAAGAGGAGGGAAATAATCTTGCTATTCTTTGAATTGTAACAAAAACGAATTAATAACTGTATACCTCATATTAGATTGTTGATAATCATTGCCTTTTGATTTATTGATTATTCAAAAAAGGTTTGGCAGCGTGGTGGGTAATATAACAAAATTGAAATCATCAAAACATTTTTAAAGTGTGATTTTCTCAACAGTGCAATGGAAGACAAAAAGAAAGGAGAAGACATTAAGGAAAAGAAAGAGGATTATGTTGAGATTTCTGTCGGTAAACACCTTGGCAAAGTCAGGAAAAACCCGTGGATTGCGTCGACTTTGGTTTTAGGTTTGTTGGTTTTGGGACTTTTGATTTTTGGGAACGGCGGTGGCACAACTGGAAATGTTGTTACAGCAGAAGAAGCTGGACAGAAAGTTGTTGCTTTTATTAATTCTAATCCTGATTTGGCTGGGGAAGTTAGTGTTGTTTCTTCTGAACAAGACGGGCAGTTCTATAAAGTTGTTATAAATTATGATGGACAGAATGTTCCGGTTTACACTACGCTGGATGGAGGGTCTTTGGTTAACAAGGTGGCTGACTTGAATGAACAACCATTGCCAGCGCAGCCTTCACAACCAGAACAAACAGAAGTTCCTAAATCTGATAGGCCAAAGGTTGAGTTGTTCATCTGGTCTTATTGCCCTTATGGCGTTCAAGCTCAGGGACCATTGGCAGAAGTGGTTTCGTTACTTTCTGAGAACGCTGATTTCGAAGCAGTAATGTATCATGACGGGCATGGCGCATATGAAACTCAGCAGAACAAGATTCAGGCATGCATTCAGAAACTTGACCCAGAGAATTACTGGAACTATGCTGCAGGATTTGTAGAAAATATTTATCCTAAATGCGGGTCTTCAAGAGATATTGAATGTGACAAGACTGAATCTATCAGCCTGATGGATTCTTTGGGCATTGATTCTGCAAGTGTTATGTCCTGCGTTGAGTCCGAAGGAGCCGGTTTACTTAGTGCATCTGTTGAAAGAGCTCAAAGTAACGGAGTTCAGGGCTCTCCTACATTATTGATTAATGGAGTTAAAGCAAACGTTGCCAGAAACGCTGAGGCATTTAAGACAGCTGTTTGTTCTGCGTTTAACGAAGCTCCTGCAGAGTGTTCTGAAACGTTAAGTTCTTCAGCAGCAGCACAAGCTGGAAATTGTTAGGTTGTTTGTGGTTAATTCTGAAATGAGTGATTAGTGCTATTCCGGACTAACTAAATTCAATACTGTCATTTAACGCTCTAAATAGCCAAATATAGCACTTTCGACTTGCATGCAATGTCTAGCAAATATCAATAAACTGAAAATGATTTTGATATTAATTTTTTGGTCTGTTTTATCTGCAATCACCTTGTCTTGAACAATCAAAAATGTTTTGGCGGCGGGGCTTGGAGGGAAATAATTTTGCTATTTTGTAACAGAGAGCTGTTTTACTTCAGCCCATTAACATAAGCAATTTCTTCGTCGCTGAATCTTAATTTTTTCTGAACGTCTTCCTGCTTTAACATCGGTGTTAGGATTGGGAAGTCGCGCATGATTCTTTTTGTTGAGCAGTGGACAAATCTCGCGTACTTCTTTGAGATTGTTTTCTTCTTTGCGATTTTTTGATTGTTGAGCCAAATTTTTAAAATCCTCTTGGGACGTTCATACTTTGTGAATCCTCCCAAAGGTGAATCTTTTGCATAGGAAATTCCTGCGCTTTGAAAAATATTTTGATAGATGAGGAAACGCCAGGATTGGTTTTTGTAGATTCTTCCTCGGAAAACGTCGGCACTAGCTAACGCAGCGTAGGCTTTGGCAAGTTCCCGTCCGCTGTATTCTTTTGGTATGTTTTCTTCTATCCATAAAAATATCTGGTCGAGGGAAAGTTCAGAGTTATCAAATAATCTTATGAAGTCTTGGCGTTCTTTGAATAATCTTCGTAAAATATTGAAGATGCTTGCCTGGACATCGCGTTTTTCTGTTAGGTCGATTGTGAACTCGTCTGTTTCTGAGTAGGATTCCAAGTCGTTAATTGCCGCCCTCGTGTCGCCTTGAGATTTTATTGCTATTTGTTTCAAAAAGTAAGGGCTTTTGTCGAGGTTTTCTTTTTCAGTTATTTTCATGAGCAGAGAAATAATTGTTCCCACGTCAAGGGGTTTCATTTCGACGAGCTTGGATTTTTGTCTTACGGGTGAGAGTTTTGACTGCCAGACATCGTTGCATGTCATTATTATCGGATAATGGGTTGAGTTAATTACGCGGACAAGTTCTGGAATGCCTCCAGTGTCTGTGCCTGTGACGCCGTCTACTTCGTCCATGAGGAGGATTTTTCCTTTTTTGAATAAAGAACGCTGCTGCGCTGCTGGTCGAAGAGTTTCTTCAAGTTTTGCTCTGTTACGCAAGTCGGAAGAATTCAGTTCAAGGATTTCAAGATTGTTTTCTCTGGCTGCGGCGAGGACAAGCGAGGTTTTTCCAGTGCCAGCAGGACCGTAGAGAATCAGGGATTTCTTTTTAGGAAACTGTTTTAGGAATGATTTAACTTCATCAATTGCTTTATCCTGTTTTACAATGTCTTCATATTTTTTCGCGCGGTATTTTTCAGAGAGGGACATGATTATTTTTGGGAATAACTTTATTTAAAGATTTATGAAGTGTTCGATTGATTAGGATGAACTCCGAATCTGACTTCGTCAAGATTCTCCGTAATAAAAATGATTATCTCGAAAAGGAATTAAGTTGTGTTTTGATAATCTAAGGGGCGGCGGATGTTATTGAAGCTATTATGGATTGGAGAATTAATTCTGAGCGAAGCGAAGGAATAAGGCATTTATTTTTAACTTTCCCCTTTCCCAGCCAGCACAAAACTCGCGAGCAAGGCTTGGAGCTGCACGAACTCGTCGCTGCCTTCAATCATTCTGAATTCTGCTTCGCCGGTTTTTTCTGTTAGTCTGACTTTGATGCTCGGTTCTATTTCGAGATTCCAGATTTCTTTCTGAATCCCTTTTATTATTTCTGTTCCAGAAACGCTTTCCTTGAGCATTGTGTCGAGGAGTTTGTCTCTTGCTCCGAGAAAGTCTCCTGCGAGCGCGTAATCCAAGACGATTTTCATGTCTGCTGGTTTTGCTGCAGAAGAAACCATTAAAATCATGTCTTCTGTTATGTCTGGCGAGATTGCAGCTGTTGCCTGCATGAGGTTAATCGCCTTTCTGCAATCGCCTTCAGAAGATTCGTAGACTGCGTCGTATGCTTTTTCTGTAATGTTGAGGTTTTCGTTTTCGGCAATGACTTCAATTCTTTTCTTTATGTCTTTTTTTTCAAGCAGTTTAAAACGGAAAACAACGCAGCGCGATTGTATCGGGTCGATGATTCTGGAGGAATAATTGCACGACATGATGAAGCGACAAGTGTTTGAGTAGTTTTCCATTGTTCTTCTTAGAGCTTGCTGGGCTTCTTTTGTCAGGGCGTCAGCTTCGTCGAGGAAGATTACTTTGAACGGGATGTTTTCAATTGCTTTTGTTCTGGCGAAGTCCTTGACTTTTTGTCTTACCACGTCGATTCCGCGTTCGTCAGAAGCGTTTAGTTCAAGATAGTTTTCTTTCCATTTTTCTTTGAAAAGTTCTTTGACAATTATTAATGCGAGAGTTGACTTTCCTGTTCCTGCTGGCCCGGCGAACATCAGGTGCGGAATGTTCATGGCTTGGACAAGCGAGCGGACTCTTTTCAAAATCTCCTGCTGGCCGACCATTTCGTCGAAAGTCACCGGCCGATATTTTTCAGTCCAGATGTTGATATGGTTCATTGTTATTTTTATAAATCTGAAGTTATAAATATTGTTGTGTTGGAGGAAAATTTAGTATGTGAAAAATAGCCTGAATTGCAGCCAGCCTCTCAATTAATAATAAAATCAACCAGGATTATAATGTCGTTTGGATTTGTGGATAATTATCTGGGTTAGTTGGAGTTGGTGTGTGCTGGTAACTTGCAGTGTATAATCTTTGAAAAAATAGTTTAACTTCCAATCAGCTCATTAGATTAATAATAAAATCAATCAGATGTGATATTGGTTGGGTTTTGGATAATGTTGGATTACTCGGAGTTGTTGGGTGGTGGGTAACTTGTGGATAAATCCCTGACTGGTTGGAGGTTGGATTGGGATTAATTCCTGGTGGATAATTGTTCTATGTGAAAAATTATTTACTTCGTTCTCTGTGGAGTTTTCGTTTTCGTTTTTCTTTTCTCAGACGCTTGCGCTGCCACTTCCAGCGCATCTGGCCTATTTTTTTCCAGCGTCTTGAACTTCGTTTCATGTAGGGGATAGAAAATTTCGGTTTATAAGCTTTGCCTGTGTTGATTGATAGATTTAAATATTTTGATTTTATTATAATCAAAAGAGAAAATGAAATACATTAAACTTGTTACGTTTGTGATTCTGGCTTTGGTTTTTATTGGCTTGGCTGTTAAGACGAGTTTTTTTTATTCGCCGAGGTGCGAGAGCTTTGAGTGTTTTGAAGAGCTTATGAAAAAGTGCGAGCCGGCGAATTATTTGAATGACGCAGAAGAAGCGACTTGGCGTTACGAAGTGAAGGGGATGGATGGCGGGGCGTGCGTTGTCGAGGTTACGCTGCTGCAGTCAAAGGCGGGCGAGCTTGGCATGGAAAGATTGTCTGGCTACAAAATGGAATGCGGGTTTCCTAAAGGCGTTGTAGTTTACCCTGAAAAAGATTTGGCGATGTGCCACGGCAGATTGAAAGAAGAAATGCAGGGAATTATTATTGAGAGGCTGCACACTTACATTGTTGACAACATCGGGGAAATTGACGAGACGCTGGACTTGCTTGTTGAGGGGAAAGTATGATTTGTTTTGATTGATGTGCGAGGTTATTTTTGGCAAGATGCTACGAACGGAGATTATTTTCTGGAGCGTCTTTTTCTCAGGCGATACAGCGCACCACATGCGACCATTGCTACCAGGCATGTTGTGATGCCGATAGTTGGCAAATAGTTTAAATCGCGTTGAGGGTGATAGGTCGGGGCGGTTGTGGATTGAGTTGTAGGTTTAGGTGTAACTTTTTGTACGGCTTGTTCTAAACCCGATAATGGGACGCCGTCATATTCAGATTCCCCAAATATTAATTTTGATTGTGCAGTTGTGGAATAATTTTCAATAGGCGGAGTTGGTCGAGAAGTTGGTTGACTCTCTACTGGTCTGGATGTTGGTTGAGAGTCTGAAGATATTACGCGATAAGGGAATGTGATTTTGGCGGGTCCTATAACAATAGGTTCCTGCATTTCTTTTAAAGCAATTTGATGAACTCTGTCCATTTCTTTTAGCCATTCCTCAGTCATTGGTACATTGGAGTTTATTTCGACGGACACGCCATCTATTAACTTTTCATAATGGTAACCTGTAGGTTCAGATGGTGATGTTCGCTCCGCTAATCCCAATGAATCAAGTAAAAGGTTTGCCCCAGGAATGTTTGGTAAAACTTCTCCAAATATGCCTGCATCTCCAAAGACTGGAAACGTTGAATTAAACAATTCTAAAAAAGTGTTTGGCTCATCTCTTATCGCTTCCTTGAAAAATAAGATACCTGGGAAGGAAGAATCTTCACTTGCAAGAGTAAGTAATTCATAAATATTTTCTCGGCTTTCTCGCGAGACTTCTTCCGATATGGGTGTGACTGTGTAACCTTGTGAACTGGGCCGAGTAGTTGTATCTTCTGGCATCAACCTCCAGAGAATTTGTCTTTTAAAAATATTCTTGTGCTGGTGTGTCAAGTAATAAACGGATAACACAGCAACGGCAAAAATCTAAATGTTTAAAAATCTCGGTATTATGGTATATTGATGAAAAGAGGTATTGTCGTATTACTGTTTTTATTTATTTTGCTAGCTTATTTTGGGAATGGCGCTGTGGAAGCATCTTTGGGAAAAATGCAAGAAGACAGAAGATTAGACGTTCCATCTTCAAGCTCTTCTTCTGAAAAAGCGATTCAAACCGTTCCAGAACAGCCGTACTCCTGCGGTGAATGCAGCGAAGAAGAAAGAGGATGTACTTATCTCGATTCTGATTGTGGCGGAGGGCACGGCGCATGGAATTGTGAACTTATCGATGGATGTTGGAAAAAGATTTACGCTTGCTGCAGGGAAGGCTATGTTTGCGAAGAAGGAACTTGCCACGAAGCTCCTACTACAGAACTTGCTTTTGGGAAGAATCCTGCATTCTACTCGGAAAAAGAAGTGTTCATAATATCTGACGCAGACTGGAGAGCTGTCCTGCAATTGGTTCCGGTAACAACCTGGACAAAAATGGAAAATTGTGATGATGGGTTGGATAACGACGGAGATGGGTGGATTGATGATGAAGATTCTGATTGCGCTCCTCCTGAATGTGGCCCAGGGGAACAAAGGCTATGCCCTAATCAGCAAGGCGTTTGTGAAAACTCTCAGGAAACATGCAATCTCCACAGTCATTGGCCTGGCTGCGATTATTCTTCAATTGAAACTTATGAATCAATAGAGGTTACTTGCGACGACTTGGATAACGATTGTGACGGAATGATAGATGAGGATTATGTATGCCAACAGTCTTTTTATCTGGATGATATTCTTGGAGATGTTGTTGATCCAGACCAGTCAGAATACGCTGCTAGTTTAGACATTGATGGAGTAAATCTCTTGGACAACGGGGAAAACCAAATGATTGTAACGGTTGAATTGGCTGGAAGCAGCGGCCAAATCCCTCTTCCACCGTCTGGTTTAACTTTTGAATATGAGATTTATATTACTTCAATTTTTTCACGTATAACTCTTTCTGATTCTGGCAGCTTGACGTGCGAGTATCCTTGCTTAGGCCAACCAAGTATCTCGGGCAATAAAATTGAATTTGTGTTTGACCAACCATTTCCATCACCAGGAGAATTAGTGAAAGCGAACACGAAGTTGAATTCTTTTACTACTTGGGCAGATGAGGCCTGGGTTTTTATTCCGCAAGATAAATCTGGGTCTGATGGCGGAGTGTTAAAAAGCCCTCCTGATGAAGATAATGATTTTGCGAAAGTCTATCCAACATTGATTTACCATCAGGAGGATGATAATTTTGATATTGATTCAATCATCTTCTTTTTGCAGCAATATTCCCCGACAAAAGTTACTCTGGTTGGAAATCCTCCGCCGGATTTAGCAAACCTCTTGATTACTCCTCCGGAAATTGGAGCAGGCCTTTCTCCAGATGATATTCGTTCAATTCAAGTTCAGAATTACTCAAAATATTGGGTTGATTATCTTGATGTTGTCTACGTGCAGGATGACTATGACCTCGCGTTGGTTGCTTCTGTTTACGCTTCGTTGCTCAATGCGCCGTTGATTATTGAGGGTTCAGAATTGGACTTGCCAGAGAACTTTCAGAATAAACACGTAATATGCGTGGGGAGCGTAGTTCCTACTTCCGGTTCTTGCGGTGAAAAATACTCCCTTCAGGAGCTTCAGCAAGAGTACATTGACAGGACGAATACAAATAAAATAATATTGGTTAATCCAAATGATTTGAATATCTACAAGGACGAAGAATATTCTCCTGAAAAGGGTGGAGGACCAATAAACAACTTAGTTGAGCGGACTTCCCTTTCAGCCCCTTTTCTGGCAAGCGCAAAGCACGAATTAATCTTGACTGTTCAAAACGCCGGCTATCAGGAAGTAGACAATTCGTTCAAGGCACAGCTCTTAAATCTTCAGATTGAGCCGGAGTACCTAACTATAATTGCAGCACCGCCTGCAATTGAAATGTTTAACTACTCAACGAAAAATGAGGTTGACAATAGCGTGTATGGAAACCTTGACAGCGATGTGTTCCAAGAACTTGCAGTCGGGAGAATTTTTTCCATAACTTCTTCTGATGTTTCTGCAAACATTGCAAGAAACATATTTTATCCGCAAATGCAAAAGGATAATGATTTTAGTGTAATCTGGCCCAGCGCAGAGGCAGATCATGGGGCTGTATGGAAATCACCCTCTCTTGCAGTTGAGGATATATTCACCTCGATGGGTTTCAATTCTGTAAGCTTCCTAACAGACTATTCTTATGCGCCACATCCAAGCAATTATGAAAACAAGTTTATGCTTACTTATAGCGATCATGCATCGGCTGTGGGTGGATATTATCATTTCAGTTCGTCCTCATTTGATCAAGCCCATATTTGGCTGAATTCTCCGCTAGTTTTTATGGATGGATGTTCGTCTTGTGCTTATCGCGATGACGGGTCTGCATCGTCGTTATTTTGTTCTAATCTTTTGAAAAGAGGGGCTGTGTTCCATGCAGGCGCAACCACTAAAGCTTCTGGTTCGAGCATACATCCTAAATTAATCATTGAAGAGCTATTAATCCATGAAGATATTGGAACTGCAATGAAAAAGGCACGAAATAAAGCCAAGTACGATAAGTATAGCATATTGATTGGGGATCCAACATTAAAAGTGGAACTTCCAGATCCAGGATTAAGCAGCGGAGTAACCATAGGTTTGGAGCAAGTTAATGAAACTGAATACTACGTGGATGTTAACGTTCCCGAGTTGCATAGAGATGTTTATATAAATTACACTAAAGATAACAAAAGAACAGAATGTTACTTTATGCGTTATCCTTTTAATCCTGAGGCAATCCAAATGAGCTCTGGGGGTTGTGAGATTTTTGATTCCTTGACTGGAGAGCTATTAAGCAGCTGGATGACACATAAGACTGTAGTTGGATCTGTGTTGTCCTTGCCCGAGGGATATGAACCAGGACAAGTTCTAAAGGTCCAATACATTAACTCAACAGGCGTTTTTAACGTAACATCAATGCTTATTTATAAAACCCAACCCCCTCCGATTGAAGACTATATCTTTTTTTCTAAAGATGAAGGAATTGACAACAATTATTTCTTCGAGATGGAGTATTCGTATTGGAGAACCGTTGAGGGATTTTTTGAGCCCGAGATTATTGAAGAGCATACTCTCCGCGTATTCTTTCAAGTTGAGGAGGAAATACCATGAAGAAATTATTTTTCATGTTTTTTGTCATTGGATTGTTTTTGCCGATAGTACATGCGAGCATTGATGCAGAGATAAACGTCCAGAAGAGTTTTGTGGAAGGAGATGTGATTCGTTTTGATTATTCATTAACTTCGCAAGAGAATGTATTTGCAGAGTACATGACTTATGTCGAATGTCCGCATGCACCTGTAGGGCCGTTCCAAACAAAAAACATAAACTTGCTTAAGAACCAACCCCAAACTTTCAAGCACTCAGATTTCTTTATTGATGGAATGATGATTGAGCCGCAGACGTGCACGGCTTATTTAGAACTGCTCTCGCCTGAAAAGAAAACAATTTCCAAAGAGTTTACTATTGATACGCTGCCGAGTTTTAAATTCAGCTTGGATATTTGCAAGGAAGAAGCCTGTTTGAAACAGCTGAGGGTTTATCCTTTGGGCAGTGAAGTGTTTATTGGGTATAGCTCTGATGTTATCACAACTCCACTTAGTGTCATGATAACGTATCCTGATAAAACAAAACAACAATTAACCTTGCCAACGACAATTAAGGTCTCGCAGGCAGGCACTTATTCAATTGCTGTTACAGCTTCGGAAAAGGGGTATAAAACAGCGAGTCGACAGGAGGATTTTGAGGTTATTGAACAAGAGTTGACCAGGATAAATGAAGTTGATTTTAGTCGTGTTAGACTCTCTCCGCAAACCATGACTGAAAGAAGCTTATTCGAAAAAGGACTTCTAATCGCAGCAAGCATTGTGCTCTTAACGGCGATTATTCTTTTTTTTAGAAAAAAGAAAGTTCTGTCCTGTTTTTAAAATTGAGTTTGGTTCTTGCTAAACTCTAAGATAATTTATTAACGTCTTCTACTTGAGTATACTATGAGTATACGATTTGGTCCAGCATCTTTAGGGCCGGTTAAAGATGCTGAAGATTTCCTTGAGGAATTGCATAAAAAAGGGTTGAAGGCGTGTGAAATCGCGTTCACTTACTCGGTATACTTAAAACCGCATGACGCTAAGCGAATTGGTCGACGGGCGAAAGAGCTGGATATTGAGTTGTCAATTCATGGTTCTTTTTTTATTAATTTGAATGCTTCGGACAAGGTGAAGTTGGAGGCTTCGAAGAAAAGGATTTTGGATGCGTGTGAGATTGGGGATCTGCTTGGGGCGAAGTGTGTTGTGTTTCATCCGGGATTTTATGGCGAAAATAGGGGGGGAGCTTATGAAAATATTCGCGATGCTATTGTTGAGTTGATGGAAATTCGGAAGGAGAAACTTGACCTCGCCACATAGATCCGACTAATTCTGTCACTCAAACAGTTTTGACAGTTGGCTCCTTTATTAAGAATTTGGAGGTTTATCCTCCAAAATTGTTCTGACTTCCTGAGAAAAATTCGAAAAGACTTTCTCTCT
>JAHISS010000031.1 GCA_018817905.1 Nanobdellota archaeon | reverse complement strand
TTTTTATCTATCTTATTTATCAAAGCAATAGGCCCAAAAGAAAAACTTACGTTTCCTTTCATTTCGATTTAGGCCTCCTTTCAGTTGTTTCTAACAACTGAAAGTTTCTTCATTTAAAGTTAACTGGCGAGGTCAAGTTGCAACAGATAATTTTCCAGCTGCAGGTGGACCATAGATATAAATTAACTTCATAAAATAACCAATCAAAACAAGTATAAAAATCTTAGTTTTTATTTAGTTAGTTAAATGGCCCCACGCAGAATCGAACTGCGGACTATTCGGTGTAAACGAATCGGTTAAACCACTAGCCTATGGGGCCATTGTCAGCTCCATTGGCGCGAGAGCCGTCAAGCATTCTCTAGCCTATGGGGCCTAAGAACTAAAAACCCAGATAGTTTTTAAAGATTTACATCTGCTCCAGAGCAACAATTCTTATATCTTTACAAAACATCGCCCCACATGGTGTCAATTACAATCAGCAAAATTTACGGCGGATTCTTGAGGCAGGTTGCCCGCCGCCGAGAGCTTGCAAAAGAAATTACGCTCGAGGGAATGTTTGAAGGAGATTACCAAACCAGGGAAGGAGACATGACAGAAGGCTACACCTACGCAGGTAAAAAAATCCGGGGAGGAATTGGAATAATCTTTTACAGGGGACAAACAGAAGGCCAGCATTATTTTTACTTCGTGCCAACGCCAAAACTCGAGAGGACAAGGAATAGAAAGTTATTAGACCTTGCAGGAAATCTCGGGAATAGAAACATCATAAAAAATCTGGACATTTTTCCAAATCATGTAACAGTTATTAATGACTTATCTGAAGAAGAAAAAGCAAAAATTGAAAAACGAAAAAGAGGTTACAAAGAATCCGGGAAGCGTTGGAATAAAATGCCAAGGCGCAAAAAAGTTAAAAAGGCCAAATCTGTTGGATAATCAATGCGCTGGTAGTACAGTGGTTAGTATGTCTCGTTGCCAACGAGATGACCCGGGTTCGAGTCCCGGCCTGCGCATATATGTATTTTGTGATTTTAAGGAGGTGGATTTTTGACAGAATGCTCGTATGAAGTATTTAACCTTCAACGGGCTGAAATCCACAATGAAAACAAGTTTATTAATGCAAACACTTAAACATTTCAATAATCTTGTTCTAATTGAAAAATGGAAAACAAAAAATGTTATCTTGATTCATGCATTTGGTTGAATCTGTTTAAGAAAGAAAGCGATTCAACTTCTGGAGTTCAATGGTGGAAATTAACAAAAGATTTTATTGAACAAGTTGAAGAAAGAGATGGCAAGGTTATTGTTTCAACAATCGTGTTAAAGGAATTATATTTCAAGACAAAAGATAAATTCAATAGAATTCAAAAATTCTTTAAGGAATCGGAGTATATTGAGATTGTAAAAACAACATCAGAAGATTACGAACTAGCTAGAAAATGGGAACAAGAACATGGTCTACTTAGTTTTTATGATTACATTCATGTAGCCATTACCAAACGATTAAACATCCAGCTGATTACAAGAGATAAAGATTTAATAGAGTTTGCAAAATCTTATGTTGAAGTTTTCAAACCAGAAGACCTAATCCGCTAATTTATTAATCTCGTCTAAATCAATTTTTTCTTTAGATAATTTTTTCCTTAACTCTCTGATTTCCTTTACACTATCGCCTTCATCTTGAAGAACACCTACCAATTTATCAAGAACCAATCTTCTTACAGCGTCTCTGAGAACATCTGATCTGCTTGAATAAATTCCTGTTTCAACTAATTCGTCTATTTTGTTCACAATGCCATGTGCTAATCTTACCTGAACTGTGTCCATTACCATAGTAATACTATTGTGTTGGCTAGTATTTAAACTTTTCCTTGATCGGTTTTAATTTAGGGAAACGGCGCATGGAATATTATAAGACTCAAGAGAGACATCTTAAAAGAGTTTCCACAATTGCGTGAGAAAAGAGAACAGTTTGATTATAAAATGATCATGCGCAGGTCTTTTGATGATTTGAAAAAAGCAATTGCTGAAATGGAAACTAGTGAGGGTGTTGTGCCCATTTTTTTGTTTTTTAGGAGGAAATAAACTAGGAAATCGAAAGATATACTCCACCTCGACAATGTTTTTAAATCAAGACAGTCTGGAAGGAATAGCATAATAAACTAAACAAAAAACCCACCCCAAGATATCACATAAAACTATCTTACGCGGCCTGCGCACTCTCCAATGTTAAGAATTTTGAAGAGAATCCAAAGGTTTAAAACTCCAGATCTTGCCGTATTTCTATGGAATTAAGAGATATAACGGAAGAAGATTTAAAAGATCTCAGCGATGGAGAGATTGAGGCAGGATACTACTGGTTGTCAAGGATTGGTGATAAGCTAGTCGAAAGAAGCAGTTATATACGGGATAAAACGGCAGGATATATAGGAGACCCTCACGAAGTTGAAATGAGCGAGCGAGACCTAAGAGAACTAAAAGATTTAAGAAATTTGTCAGATTGTATCGGTGGATTATATGGGCTGATGGAATGGTATGAGTTTGAAATGGATGAACGGGGAATTGATCTGCCCAGTTCTCTAGCTTACAATTATTGATTCTTATTTACATTCAAATGCGCACTCGTAAAATCTTAAAACTCCACCCAGCAAAATCAAAAACTTTTTATATCATCTTCCTGGTTTTCTTCTATGAGAAAAATAATGGAACGACTAAAACAAATCGGCTACGAAACTCAATCAGATGTAGCAAGAGCTTTATGCAAAACTGATTATTTTTCACCCGATCAAGTTAATGCCGTCAGACCTTATCTCAACCAAGTAATGAACGGAAAAAAACCAATGTCAGACAACCTAAGAAACGGCTTAAGTGCTCTCGCCCCTGAAGACGAAAAATTAATCGCCTTATTAGAAAGAGTCCCGTCAAAAAGAGAAAATCCTTTTAATCGTGTTCCTAAATGCAGAACATAAATCCTTAAATTCTCAAGTCGCCTCTAAAAAGCATGAGGAAAATCTCTGTCGGGGATGTGATGACGCGGAATTTTGTCTCAGCAGGTCAATCTGCTTCCTTGCACGAATGCGCGAAAAAGATGGCAAGAGAAAGAGTTGACAGCATACTTCTGACAGACAGAGAGCACCTTCTCGGCATTCTCACGGCAAGAGACATTCTCTGGGCAATAACAAAAAAGTCCGGTCTGGACTTGAAAAAAATAAGAGGCATCGACATTTCAGCGCGAAAACTCGCAGTAATCAAACCTTCTGCAGATATTTCTCAGGCCTTAGAAAAAATGCGCGCGTCCAATTTCAGAAGATTGCCTGTCCTAGCCCACGGAAAAATAATCGGCGTTGTAACGCTAAAAGACATCCTCGCAGTTGAACCAGACCTCTACGCAGAAATGCGCGCAGTCATGGGCGACATCAAGGAAGAAGGGCGCAAATTAGAACAAGCAGAGACAGACTGGCCGCTCGAAGGCCTTTGCGAAAACTGCGGCGCATTTTCAGACCTGCTCAGCATAGATGGAAACCTGCTCTGCCCAGATTGTAGGGATGAGATGTATTAAAAAGAAATAATTTTTATACCCTTCTAGTTTGTATCATGAATGGAACATTTTCCATTAGTGGACAGATTGCACACAGATGTTTTAGAAAAAAGGTATGGGAAAATTACAGCAAAGGTAATAAAACATAATAATCTAATCAGAGAATCTCATCTGATAGACAAGAAGGGAATTTCTTGGACATATGCTATAACCTTTTTTCCAAAAAAAAGAAATCCCAAGATACTAAAGATTGACGAAGCAATTAAAAATGGAGCTCCAATCGGGATGGCTTTTCGCAGTAAGGGTTACTTAATTAGAAAAAATGTGGTTGATGTATTCGCAGTTAAACTCTCAAATCACCTCAAAAAAGAATTTAACACAAAAGAAACTTTTGCTAAGGCGAGACTTTCAGAATTTTATGCAAGAAAAGGAAAAAATCCCCCCATTATTTACGGGACTGTTGTAGAAATTTACTCTCCAAGGTTTAGAAAGGCAAGAATAAACAAGGTGGACCGTGCGCAAATTAATCCAACAACGAAACAGTTTGGTAAAATAAGCGTAACAAAAGAAGAAATTTGGGACAGGATTACTCAGGGCAATAAATGGAAAAATATCCAGGAAAAACACGAAAGGGCAAAAAAATCTTCCTTGCCAGAGGTATCAAGGCTGAGGGAAAGAATCAGCTCCTGCTTAAGGCGTTAGAAATATCTTCAGGCAATCCTAACAAGTGTGCAACACCTATCTTAAATCCTCCATGCAGGTGATAGGTCTCTAAGTAAGAACCCTCACCTATATGTTGAATCTCTGACACTTTTACATCTCTGGGTTCATCTGGCTCAGATCTAGAAAAAATACTAATATGATCGTATGTTCTTTTTCCAAGTCTTTCAGTAAAAACTGCCACAGCATACCTCTTATTATCTAATTCAACCTCGACAGTTCCTTCTCTTGGTCTCAACGAGTTTAAGCCAAACAAAGCACCCCAAGTTATAACTGCACCAATCACTCCTGAAATTACGTGGCTTCTATTAATTACGGTCATAGAAATAGCACAAAACATTAGTTTTTAAAACTTTCTTACAACCTCATTTGGTGTCACCCTAAACATCCCCCCTTAATCTAACATCTCCAAAAAAATAAAATATCAACCCAATAACCAACCGACCTGGATTTATCACTTAATCTTTTTCTACAACCCAATCAATTCAACCCTTGCCCCAGAAACAGACGCAAAATTCGTCGCCGCTAAATATGAAATTCCCTGCTCGTCGCAAAGGTTTATCAAGTTCGCAGTTGCAGCCCCGTCAAAAACTATCGCCGCAACTTTTGTCCGCGAACCTTTGACGCTGCGGGCAATTTCCCTGCCACCGACTTTTCTAATAACATCAAGACCAGAATCTAACAAAAGCGCGCCTCTTGTTCCGCTGACTTTACCGTAATTCTCCCGCAGTTTTTCCTTAACATCTCCGCTGAACTCTACATTTGTTTTTTCAACTTCCTCAACTTCTCTTCCGTTCGGCATTCTCCCGCCAACATAGTCAGCTGATTCAACCTTCCGCCTCAACGCGATAAGAATCTCCTTCCCGGTTAACTCTTCAACTTCTTTTCCTTCCGGAGCAACAGCAACATATTTCACTCGCGCATTTTGGATAATATTATTTGCAATGAGTTTTCCTCCTCTGTCTCCATCAACAAAAAGCGTGAGTTCTTTTGTCTTGCCAAGTTCAGCAATTTCTTTCGGCAGTTTTGTTCCGTCCATTCCAATAACATTATTAACGCGATTTCTCAAAAGGTTGAGAACATCTGCTCTTCCTTCTGCAACAATTATTTCATCTCCAGAAATATCACCGCAAGGCAGCCGGCTTTCTCCGTATTCTTGTATTTTTTCAGTCCGCGATTCAACTTTCAAACTTTCTGACATCTCCTTGAAACTGCCTTCTTCTTCAATCTGGCCCATTAATTTTTTCGCCCTTTCAAGAATAAAATCTCTCTTGTTGCTTCTAACGTCTTCGATTTTTTCAATCTTTATTTCTGCTTCTGTCGGCCCGATTTTGTCAATTGTCTCAAGAGCTGCAGCAATTAAAGTTGTAGCAGATTTGTCCATCGCAGTAGGAACTTTGATTTCACCAATAGATTTGCCATCAACTGATTCCAGCTCAACTTCAATTCGGCCAATCTTTCCTTCTTTTTGCAGCTCCCGCATTTCCATATCACTGCCAAGCAAACCCTCAGTCTGGCCAAAAATCGCGCCAATCACGTCCGGCTTCTCGAGAGGCCCAGCTGTTTTAAACGATGCGTAAATCATGTACTTTATCGATACCGGGCTTATTTTTGCCATTTTTCTCCTAAGACGTTCGTCTCATTCAACCAACAGAAAGAAGTTTTGCCCAATCAGGGCGTGAACATGAGTTTAATAATATCCAAGCGCTCCTTTCCACTAATCACAAATAATTTGCAAGCGAGGTATTTAAAGTTTTTGGTGGATAATTTTTTCTGGAGAAAACAATAATCAAATTATTTTTTAGATTTTACAAAGAAACTTACAATTAATCCAATGATAACTCCTACGATTGTTCCAGTAATTGATCCAATCGCCTTATATGTTCCAGGGTCGCCCATGCAATCTGTTATTTGTCCAGTATCTGAATCAATTGGGCAAGTTGGTTGGAAATATGAACCCCAGATGAAACCAACAATCGCTCCGATTAACAAGAATATCAAAACATAATGCCCTGTTTACATAGGATATCGAATTATCTTTCTTATTTAAGTTTTTCTTTAACTTGAATTCCATTCTCTCCAGACTTCCTAACCAGTTTCATCCCAACTTTTATAAATTCTCTTTGTCTTTCCTTGCTATGAAAATCATAACTCTTCACTGCGACTATATCAAGTTCAAAGCTCTAAAAGCTGCAATAAAAAATCCAGAAGAAGTTTCCAAGGAAGAAGTCCAAGTGAAAGAACCTCTCGTCGTCCTCACCGCTGTTGAAAAAGGAGATTCTGATAAAACCATTTCCCAATTAGTTGAAGCAGTCAAGAAAACAGGCAAAGAAGTCGAGGCAAAAAACATCGTCCTTTATCCTTACGCTCACCTGTCTTCAAACCTCGCCGCTCCAGAAACAGCGTTAAACATTTTGAAAGAATCAGAAACACTTTTGAAAAAAGACTTCAAAGTCACGCGAGCGCCATTCGGCTACTACAAATCTTTCGAGCTAAAATGCAAAGGTCATCCTCTTTCAGAATTAAGCAAAGAATTCATAGAATCATTCACTGAAAAAGGCGGAACAGACGTTGGAGAATACAACTCAAAAAATCTTTTGAAAGACATCTCAAGAACAAAACTCGACACCTCAAAACTAAAAGACAACGACCACAGAATTCTCGGACAAAAGCTCGACCTTTTCAGTTTCAGCGAAGTCGCGCCCGGAGCCGTCTTCTGGCACAATAACGGCTTGATAATTTATAACGAACTGTTGAAATTCGCCAGAGAGCAAAACCAAAACGCAGGTTACGAAGAAATCTCAACGCCAGAAATATTAGATAAAAAACTCTGGCAGATTTCCGGCCACTGGGAAAAATACAAGAACAATATCTTCTTGACAAATTACGAAGACAGAAATTTCGCAGTCAAGCCGATGAACTGCCCAGGCGGAATGCTTGTCTATAAATCTTCAACAAAATCATACAAAGACCTGCCGCTAAGAGTCGCTGAAATGGGAGTTGTTCACCGCCAAGAACTTTCCGGAGTTTTGGCCGGCTTGTTCAGAGTCATAAAATTCACGCAAGACGACGCCCACATTTTCTGCACAGAAAAACAGCTCGAATCTGAAATCATCAAAACCATGGAACTCTGCGAAATATTCTACAACCAGTTTGACCTTCCTTATCACATCGAGCTTTCTACTCGTCCTGAAAAACGCATCGGCAGCGACGAAATCTGGGACAAGTCAGAAAAAATTCTTGAAAGCTCTCTGAAAAGAAAAAAAGTAAAATACAAAGTAAACAAGGGCGACGGTGCATTCTACGGTCCGAAAATTGATTTCCATGTCAAAGATTCGCTCGGCAGAACCTGGCAGCTCGGAACAATCCAGCTGGACTTCTCAATGCCAGAAAGATTTGAATTAAGTTACGTCGGCAAAGACAACAAGCGACATAGACCAATCATGCTCCACCGCGCAATCTTCGGCTCGCTCGAAAGGTTCATCGGAATCCTGCTCGAACACACAAACGGCAATCTCCCGCTTTGGCTTTCCCCCAAACAAGTCAGAATAATAAACTTCACAGACAGAAATACAAAAGCCGCAGAAAAAATAGTAAAAGAGTTGAAGGAGAAGATACCAGGTTTAAGAATCGACACAGACTTGGAAAACTCAACTGTCGGAGAAAAAGTCCGCAACGCAGAAATCCAAAGAATTCCCTACACAATTGTCATCGGCGACAAGGAAGAAAAGTCAAAAACTTTAGCTGTTAGAGAAAGAGGCAAGAAGCCGAAGTTCGGAATTAAAATAGATTCTTTCGCCAAGGAAATTCGAGAGAAGATTGGGAAAAGAATATGAGATTCTTTAAGCCCAAACTATTGGCGGTTGTTATAATCTTTCTAATCGATATCTTCCTTTACTTTCAGACACTGAATATTGTCTCAAAATCGGGCGGAACACCTTCAATTTTTGATAGCATAATAGTCATCGCGTTTATTATCTTCATGCTTCTTTCTTTGATTTACTTATTAATCTGTTTGGTTATTTTTCTATTTTCAAAAAAAGGAAACATTAGCAGAAAAAATATCTTAAACCTCCCAGGGAAAAATAATTCAATCCAACATAAAACCTTAAAAACTCCCAAACTCTAGTAAAACCATGGAAACTTTCACAGCAATTATCGAGAAAGAAGAAGACATGTATGTCGCGACATGTTCAGAAGTTGGAACAGTTAGCAGGGCAAGACTGTTGAAGAAGCCATTGAAAATCTAAAAGAAGCAGCAGAACTTTATCTTGAGGAATTTCCTGTTGAAGAAAAAATAAGACTGCTGTAACAACATTCGATATAACTTCAGAGAATGTTCATGCGCAAACTCAAAAAAACATCGGGTAAGGAATGCATAAAAATTATTTGTAACAAACTTGTTTTGAAGTAATTAGACAAACTGGCAGCCACGTGATTCTTAAAAAAGAAACTCCTGAAGGAAAAGTCGGAACAGTTGCCCCAAACCATTCAGAATTAAAAATAGGAACGCTAAAGAAGATTCTGAAGTTAGCCAAAATAGACGAAGATGATTTCTCACAACATTAATGATTAACATAAAAACTTATAAACTCCCTTTCGTATTTAGTTCCATGAAAATCCGCCCCTACTTTGAAAAACTCGAGCAAAGCGAAACTTACAAAAACTTCAAGGTGAAATATCCTGATTCTTTTTTAGTCGCAGGTTTTTTCGTTCTTGATTTAGAAGAAAAGCGAAACGTCCACCAGATTGACTTTTACGTTCCTAAAGAAAAAAAGATTGCCGCCTTCACGCTTGACGGAGAAATAACATTAAAACTTCTTGAAACAATGAACGACAAAGTTCCGGAAAAACTCGACCTTGAAACAAACATCGACCTTGACGCTTTGCAAGGAATCCTAACAGACGAAATGCGCAATAGGGGAATATCTGAAGACATAAGAAAAATAATCGCAGTTGTCCAAAACATCGAAGGAAAAAGAATATGGAATCTCAACTGCGTTTTGACAGGAATGGAAATTCTCAAATCCCATGTAGAAGACGAATCAAAAAGTGTCTTGAAAATAGAAAAATCTTCAATCATGGATATCATGAAAAAAATGCCAACCCCTCAGCTTTTGAAAGCTCCTGAAACCAAAGACGAGATAAAAAATGAAATGGGCAAACTCGACAAACTCGAAGAAGAAATCGAAAAAGCAAAGTCAAAACTAAAGGAAGAACTTAATGAGAAAGCAAAGAAATAAACCTTCAATTAATTCTCCAACCCAATTATGATGATTAACACTCACCACCAAACACACAAGACGAGATTGTTGCAATAATTTTAAAAATTTAATTCGCCAGAAGATTATTCCCAAATGCAACACATTCATTAATAAATCCTCACCACCAAACCCACCGAACAAGATTCTTTCAATAACCATTTGGGGCGGAGGAAATTATTAAGGCTGAACAACTAAGTTTAAATATCTCAAAAATATCTAACTCTATGGAAGATGAAATTAAAAAATCTGGGCTTGTGCCAAGCATAACTTTTTCTGACAATCTTTAAATATCCAACTCCACTCTTTCTTTGATGAAAAAAGGGGAAATATTGTTAGTCGGAGCTTTAGCTATCCTGCTCATTGCGGCTGCGTCAGCAAATACAGCTCCAATCCTCGGAGAAATAGACGAAGAAATAATTATCTGCGAATCTTCTGCGCTTTCCTTCACATTTAGCGCAACTGATGTTGACGCAAACGAACTAACTGTTGGAATTTTTCCAAGCGGCCCGTTTTTCATAAGAAAACTTTCTTCAGACCCGCCGCTGACGCAAATAGAAATTTTCTCTGAAAATTTAACTGAAGAACAAGCAGACAAAACATACAATGAAACAATTTTCATATCAGATGGAGAACTCACCGACACTAAAAGAATAAACATAAAAGTTCTCAAGGCAAATTCAGCTCCAGAAATACACAACATCGGAGTCCAGACAATTCTCTCAAACGAAAGTCATACTTTCAATAAAAAAATATCTGTCCTTGACAAAGAATCCGGGAACGAAGATTCAGGAAATCTCACATTCACAATAAATGACCTATCAAATAAATTGGAAATAACAATCGACAATAAGGGGAGGATAAATCTAACTAATTCAGAAATAGGAATGCACGAAATTAAGGTCTGCGTCACAGATTCCGGAGTTCAAAACATAAACGAACAAATAGGTTTCTGTGGGCAGGGGGATTTTAAAAAAACATCCTGCAAAAGATTTGACCTTCTCATTACAGAAAACAACACAGCCCCAACAATCCTGCTTCGAAACTCAACAAATCTAATAGACAACATTGTCGGAACCGAACCAGTCTCCTTTGAAGTTTACAAATTCGACCCAGACGGATTAATACCAGACACTTACTGGTATGTCGACAATTCGTTAAAACAGCTCGACTCTGGAAGCTCTTCAGATAAATTCACATACACTTTCGGCTGCGGAGTAAAAGAAAGCCACACAATAAAAGCAGTAATCACCGACGGCAAACTAAACGATTCTGTAACCTGGCAGCTCAACGTGATGAAAATCAACTGTGCTGACAACATACTGCCTGGCGGCCAAGTCGGAAAGCAAGATTGCGAGGAAAAATGGGGATGCTACGACTTTGGCCTCTGCCAAAATGCAGAACACTCTTCCGAAATAGGAGTTTTATCAGATGGCGATTATCAAAAAATAAAACAGGGCTGTTCAGAAAATAATTGGGACGAACAATTTTGCGGGTTTCAAACAAGAACCTGCATCGACACAAACAAATGCGGCACAATCGCCAGCAAACCAGCAGAAATAGTCGAATGTTATTTCTCTCTCGGGCCAAGCTGTTCAGATGAAATCAAAAATTGTCATGATGACGCTTGCGAATTCATTGTTGATTGTGGCGGACCTTGCGAGCCATGCCCTACTTGTTCTGACAATATCAAAAACCAAGACGAAGAAAAAATCGACTGCGGACCGCCTTGCCCAGGCCAATGCAAGGTAAAACTAATTTCCGCTAAAGAAATAACTCTCAAACAAACAGTTCTTCTTCTAATTTTAATTTTTATAATCCTTGCAGTTTTCCAGATTACGCGAATTGCCAAGACAAAAAAAATAATCGCAGCGCCATCTAAGAGAGAGAAAAGATTAGCCAGGAAAGCCGCGCTATTATTCGGGGTTTTTATCTTGTTGCTTTTCCAAGTAAGCGCTGCATCAGACTGCTCTCCGCAATATCACTGCAGTCCATGGACTGAATGTATCGACGGTTTGCAATCAAGGACGTGCGAAGACACAGCTTGCGGGAGAAGAGACATTGTTGAAAGAAGTTTCTGTGAGAAACCAGGATGCAAACCAAAAATTGAATGCAGTCCATGGACCGAATGCATCTACACAGAAAAAACAGACAGTTTGATAGAGGGAAAAATAAGTTTTGGCGGTTACAGAAACAGGGTCTGCTACGACGCAAACGACTGCGTTGAAAGTTTCATTCAAGAAGGCACATGCGAAGAATCTTACAACCTTGAGTTAGTAGAAATCCAGGAATGCGATACAAATTTCTTAGCTGTCATAGATCCGGTCTCTGAAAGAAAAATCGCAAAAATAAATCTCGACTCCTGGAAGCTGAACCAGTTTGACCTGACTTTTGTCCAGGGAAATGTGAAATACTGCCCGTCATGCTACAACACAATTCAAGACGACAGCGAAGAAGGCATTGACTGTGGCGGCGATTGCAAACCCTGCGAAAAAGAAAGACTATTTCTCCTCGCCTTCGCATTATTCTTTCTTTGGACCTTGTCCGGCCTGTTCTCATTTTTGTCTGCAATGGAAATTATCACAATAAGAAAACAAAAACAAACGCTGGAGGAAATGAAATGAAAATACAAAAGAATAGAATAAAAAAGGCAAGAGACCGTCAACAGCTTTATATACTAATGGTGTATAATTATACACTAAAGGTGTATACATGTTAACTGAAAATGAAAAGAAGGTGTTGCGTTACATAGCTATTCATTCTAAAGAATCTCCATCAATAAACAAGGTAGCAAAATCGTGTAAAATAACACCAAACGGCGCGTATAAGATACTTAAAAAATTTGAAGGAGAAGGCATACTTAAATTTAAAAAAATCTCTAACATAAAATCCCCATTTATAGATTTCAAGAATAATAAGTCATTAAACATGCTGGAGCTCGCATTAATTCCCCAAATTACTAAAAACAGAATTAAATATAGAAATGAAGATTTAGAGCCGTTAAAAAAGATAACAGAAATATGCGCGCTATTTGGTTCATATATAGAGAAAAAAGAACCAAACGATTTGGATGTCCTTTTTGTTTTTGATAAAAAAAACTATGCTGAATATAAAGAAAAATTAAACAAGGTAAGGGAGATAACTCCTATTGAAATACACGACATCATACAAACAAAAAAAGATTTGTTCAATAATATAAAAAATGAAGACAAAACAATAATAAATATCTTAGAAAAAGGTATGATTTTGTGGGGGCAGAACATTTTAGTAAAGGTGATAAAAAATGCCAGTTAAAGAAAGACTGAAAGAATGTTTCAAGGAAGGAGAGAAAGGTGGAGAAAGACATAAAGGATTAAGGAAAACAGAAATAACGAGAGATAAAATCAAAGGGCATGTAAATAAGGCTAATAGAAATTTTTATGCTATATCTGCATTTAAGGAGATAGGCTATTCTGACTGGTCAGCTTCTGCAGCTTTTTATTCTTTGTACCATTTGTTGCTCGCTGTCTTGGCTAAAAATGGAATACAATCCAGAAACCAGAATTGTACTTTTGCTTTTATTGAGTCCCTAATAGATGAGAAAAAAATATCTTTAACAAAAAATGACTTAAAAGAAATATTTGACAAAAAACTCAAAGAAGATTTAGAACACAGCGATAAAATATTGGATTTAAGAGAAAGCATACAATATTCAACTAAAACAAGCATGGAAGACAAGGAATTTGAAGATATGAAAAGACGAACAAAGCTTTTATTAGACAAAATAAAAAGAGATATCGAGGCAGAATAGAATGAGAAAAGAGGCAAAAGCAGCATTACTACAAGTCATATTTTTAGTAGTAATAATGTTCGCCTATTTAGTTAGTGCAACGGAACCACAATGGAATCAATCAATATCATTTCCGTTGGATATTGGGGATTTTGTAGAAGATCAATTGCCAATATTCACATACAATGTTAGTGCAAATGTATCTGACGCAGATGGAGACACTTTAACTTTCTCTTTTTCAACAGGAGATGAATCGAACCCAATATGGTCAAGTCTTCATGGCTCACAACCAACTTCTTTCTTTACATGGATATCATTAAACTACACAACAGGAATCTTAGAAATTAATTCTAGCATCGATAACCAAACAGGTGAGTTTAATCTTTCAATTGATGTTTCAGATAGTTCCCAAAGCGCTGGAGCAAGAATCTTTTTCATAATTGGAAACGCAACAAACGACGCCCCCATCTTCGTTAGTTTAGTAAATCAATCATTTAACAGGTCAGAATTATTTGAATACGTCATTAACATAACAGACGAAGAAAACAACGTTCCTTTCACTTACAATATCACTTTCTTAAACTGCAGTGTCGCAGAATGGTCAACAAGAAACTGCAGCAATATCACAGGAAAAGAATTGTTCAACAGCTCGCAATATACCACAAACACAACAGCTGGATGGATAAACATCAGCTTCACCCCAACAAGAAACGACGTCGGAGATTACGTGATAATGTTCAATGTAACAGACCTAAACAATAATGTGACTCCGTATAACGCAACAACAAGCAGGATAATCAACTTCACAGTTCTTAACGTAAATGAAGACCCTTATTTTACATATGTCTGCGATAACGAACGAAACACAACAGAAAACACACCTTTCATCTGCTACATCAACGCAACAGACATAGATGAAACAAACAACTTAACTTTCACAGCAAATTACACATGGTTTACGTTCAACAGCACAGGCACGAACTGGACGCAAATAACGACAAATAGTGCGTCCAACTACAATGCAACAGCAGTAGTTAACTTCACACCAACAGATGCTGCAGTGGGGAACTGGTCAGTCAGCATTAACCTCACAGACACAGGAACTCCGCAGGGTTCAAATCTCACGACCTTTTACTTTTTCATTGACAACGTCAACGACTCATTAAGTTTAGCATTCGTCCCAAACAAAACAACATACACCAGCGAAATCTCTGCAGTAATCCAAATAAACGCAACCGACGACGACCTGCTAATCCCAGACAAAAGAGTTTACAACGAATCCTTAAACTTCACCACAAACAATTCAGGTTTTAGCGTAATAAACGTTGTCCAAGTTCCAGGAACAAACCGCACAAACGCAACAATCTCTTTCAATCCAAGCGCGCTCGGAGCAGGAAACCATTCAGTTAACTTAAGCGTCCGCGACGCAAATAACTTCTCACAAGCATCACAAGTTTTCACAGTCCAAGTTATAACAAATAACGCGCCTGTCTGGAACATTTCTCTTCAAACAGAATATGCCTTAACAGAAGACGTAGAATTCTACCTAAATCTCACGCAAAATGTCACAGACGCTGACGGAGATTCTCTAACTTTCTCGTCAACAATAAATGGAGGCGACACCTTCCCGTCTTTTTCTATCAACATAACAACCGGAGTAATCAACATCACACCAGTTGACGCAGATGTAGGAGATTTTAACATAACAATCACAGCAACCGACGGAAAAACAGCTGTATCAAAAGAATTCAACTTCACAGTTTACAACGTTAACGACGCCCCTTCTATTATAATCCCTCCAATTTCACTAATAAATGTAACTTCAAACTCTGATTTCACCCAAGTAAATGTCAGCGAGGACAATTACACAAAAATAATCTTTCGTATCGATGACGAAGATTATAAAATAAACTCAACAAAGCGAGCAGGTTTTTACAATGAAGATTTAACCCTCAACTTAACAATTCAAGGTCCAAACACAACACTATTTAGTTTTACAGATCCAGGAGAAGTCCCAGGACATCCCGATGGAAACGTGACGCAGTCCACGACAATCTTCACGCCCCGCAAAGCAGATGTCGGGAACTACAACATAACAATCAACGTAACAGACGCAAGCAATGCTTCAACTGTTCACAATTTCAACCTCACAGTCCTTGAAACACAACACTCACCAGTCATGACAGCAATAGGAAACCAAGTTGTTTCCATTCTTAACGAAACACTCTACATCGACGTAAATGCAACTGATTTAGAAGACGGAAGCGATGGGCCAGAAAGCAACTTAACTTTCAAAATAACAAACTTAACCGCGCTCTCCGGAATTTTAACAAACTCTTATCCGATTAATTCAACAACAGGAGAAATGAACTTCACGTTCAACCAAACGTTCGCAGGAGTTTTGCAATTCAACGTCAGCGTCAACGACACAGAAGGAAGAACAGATTCAGAAGTTTTCAACATCACTGTTTATGACTATCCGTTGATTCTTCTCCCTGCATCAAGCTACGCATACAATCTCCAGGAAAATGTGTCAACTCAATTAAATTTCACAGTAAACCACACAGTCCAAGACAACTTGAATTACACGCTTCTTGTCAACGGCATAGTCAGAAATTCCACAACAGCCAATGGAAACGGCACAGAATTTTTGTGGACGTTCATGCCAAACTTCACAGACGAAACAACTTGCTCTAGAACAATAAACCTAACTTTAAATGTCTCAAACGAAAAACTTAGCAATTCAACAACCTGGAACCTGACAATAAACCACACAAACTATCCGCTAAGTTTTGACACAACAATACTCAGCCAGTCAGGAGCAAGCCCTTTGACACTAACTCTTTCAAATTATTTCACAGACATTGACGCTTCAGATTCTTGCGTTAATCAAACAATAGTTTTCACAGAAAACCTCGTCGCCAATTCAACTTCTGGAGGAGCAATCATAGTAACAATAACAGACTGGATTAATACTACAATACCTCTTGCAGTTTTCTCAGCCACCAGCGCAGGCAGTGCAAACTACAGTTTAACTGGAACAGAATACAACCACTCAAATTCCTCCCAATCAATAAGCACAACACAAAGCAACAATTTCAGCATGGCTTTAACAGTAAGCTCTACAACAACCACAACTCCCCAAAGTAGTGGCGGCGGCGGTTCAAGCGCAACAAAAATAATCTCCTTAAAAATTATCGTCCCAGAACCAGTGTCTGCAAAACAAAAAGACCGCTTAGTTATCCCGCTAAAACTCATCAACGACGGAACAGAAGACCTTTACCAAATTCTCTTGAGCGCAGTAATTGCAAAAGACGGACTTTTAAGAAACGACTTAGTCGCTTCGTTTGATAAGTCATCATTTTCAAGTCTCAAAGTAGATGAAAGCGAAGCTGTAATCTTAATCGTAGACATTGACACGCGCGCAACCGGGATGTTCGAAGTAACAATCAACGCAACAGTTGAAAATCCCGAGTACAGCGACTGGGCAAAACTATATATCGAAATAGAAGAAGAATTTGACTTGGTGGAAAGAATACTCTTCATAGAAGAATTCATTATCGGAAATCCACAATGCGCTGAGTTCGTTGATTTGATTGAAGAAGCAAAGATCTTGCTTTCTCAAGGAAGATTAGAAGAGGCATCACAAAAAACAGAAAGTGCCCTCGAAGCCTGCAAACAAGCAATCTCCCAGCCCCCCAGACCAAGGATTTTCGAAAAAATAGGAGAAACATTCTTTAGTTATGCAGCCATCGGGAGTTTAGCAGCATTCGCCTTAGGTTTTGTTTATTATTACTACAAAAAAATAAGATTAAAACGGCAGTTAATGGGATATTGACAGCACCAAAATCCATTCAAGTATTAACAAAACCCGCTTCATTGCAATATACATTTATTAATTAGTTTTGTTGCAACTAAAAAAATAGCAAGATTATTTTACAGCTCTCGCCCCACCAAACCTTTTCCGTATAATCATTATCAAACAACTATTGTTAGCTGAACAATTACGAATTTGGCTATTGTCTGTTGTATCTAAAAATTAAAAAGGCGAACTAATTTTCATATACTGCATAAAACTCTCACCACCAAACCCTCCAAAAAGTTAATCATCCAACCCAGAGAAATTTATGGAGGATTATCTTTCATTGACGTCTCACTTTCCTGTTCCTCTTCAAGATAATAATTTTCTTTTTAGACGAATACCCAGACGAAGTCGGTTATGAGTTAACAAATGCGAGCAACTTGTTGCAAGCCAGCCATAGGAAAACTTTAATAATCACGCAGGATTAACTTCAATATAAAAAGAGGAAACTATGACTCCTGAAAAACAAAAATACAAAGATAAAAAAATACCAGCCCAAGTAAAAAAAGAAATCCCTTCAGAGAAAGAAGAAACTTCGGCATCTAAATTTATTCCTGAAAAAGCAGGGAGGGCAAGTCCAGAGGAAGTAAAAAGCGCGGCAGAGACAGTTTCTCAAATAAAAAAAGAAGTCGGAGAAGTTTTTTTCGGTCACGAAAATGTTGTTGAAGCACTTGTTAGAGCGCTTTTGTGCAACGGCCATGTATTGCTTGAAGGAGTTCCAGGAATTGCGAAAACTCTTGTGATAAAAGCGCTGGCAAAAGTAAGCGGCTGCACTTCAAAGAGAATTCAGTTCACTGTTGATTTGCTTCCAACAGACATTACAGGCCTGACAACCTACGACCCAAAAAAAGGATTCGAAGTTGTAAAAGGACCAATCTTTGCAAACTTCATTATCGCAGATGAAATAAACAGAAGCCCTCCAAAAACACAATCTGCTCTGCTTGAAGCAATGCAGGAAAATCAGGTCTCAATCGGAAAAGAAACTTACAAATTACCAAGGCCTTTTTTCGTCATGGCTAACCAAAACCCTCTTGAAACAGAAGGCGTTTACTCGCTTCCAGAAGCACAAGTAGACAGATTTTTGTTCAAAGTCGTCTTCGGTTATCCAAATCAGGAAAACGAAGAAAAAGTTATGGAGCAAAACGTCACGTTCAAGAAATTTGAAGACATTGAACTGAAAACAATCGCCTCTCCAGACAAAATATTGCAGATGCAGCACCTCACCCATAAAATCTACTTAGATGAAAAGATAAAAAAATACATCATGAAAATTATTTCAATAACAAGAAAAAAGGATTTCAAATACGGAGAATACATTGAAATCGGCGGCTCGCCAAGAGCAAGCATTAATTTGTTCATCGCAGCCAAAGCCGAAGCTCTATTGCGCAGCAGGCAATACGCACTGCCAGAAGACGTAGACAAAATCGTCCACGATGTTCTCCGTCACAGATTAATCCTGACCTACAAAGCCCAAGCAGAAAACATCACGCCAGACAAAATCATCGACGAAATTCTTGCGATTGTTAGAGAAGGGTGATGTTTTAGAAAAGAGTCGCGGCAGTCATACTCACCTGGAGCAAGGTGGCCACAGAATGAAAAAACAAAAAACCAGTTTAATGAAAACCTTTCTGGCAGTTGATACTGTCAAGTAAACGAATGATATAAATACTCTGTTATTCTCCTTCTTTAGAAAGGAGGTTACTTTCAATGAGACAAAAATGTATCTTTTGTAAATCTTCTTCGGTTGTAAAAAATGGATTGCGAAAAAGAAAGGTTGG
>JAHISS010000030.1 GCA_018817905.1 Nanobdellota archaeon | reverse complement strand
TTTTTTATCTATCTTATTTATCAAAGCAATAGGCCCAAAAGAAAAACTTACGTTTCCTTTCATTTCGATTTAGGCCTCCTTTCAGTTGTTTCTAACAACTGAAAGTTTCTTCATTTAAAGTTAACTGGCGAGGTCAAGTTTCAAGCTGTGATAGAGATTACTTCCATCGATAAAAATCGCCACTCTTTCTTGTGTCATAGGATTATGCGAGGAGCGAGAGTTATAAACATTTTGTTAAATCCTCAATTTTCCAATCTGCCAATCATGAATTATCTTCAGACAAGTTCTGTTTTCGTCGACGATTCCGCCTTTTTTTAGAAGCCCCTTGGCTTGGCCGATTTGGAGAAGAATCTCGTATTCGTCGCTGCCTTGAATTTTGAAGGTGTAGAAATCTTCGAGGGCTTTCGGGTTTGATGCTGAGACGAGTTTGATTATTTCTGTTGCGACTAGTTCTGGGTTCTTCAGCTTTTCAGGATTTTTTGCTCCGAGGATTCCGAGTTTTACTTCGTCGTCTTCGAATGGTATGACGCCTGGGGAATCGATTATTTTGAATTGGTCTGAACTTGCCCATTGCAATCCGACAGTTGTTCCGGCTTTTGAAGAGACCTTAGCTTTTGCTGAACGAGAGAGGGCGTTTGTTATTGCGCTTTTTCCGACATTTGGGTAACCGACTATCCCGATTTCTAATTTGAGGTTTTCTTTTTTAGCTTTGATTTGGAGAGCGAGGCGGAGTTTTCTGACGTCTTTTGTTTTTTCAGAAGTGAAGAAAGCTTTTGGGTTTTCTTTTTTGAGTTTTGTTAGCGCGGTTTCTGATATGAGGTCGATTTTGTTGAAGACTAAGAATATTTCTTTCTTTGAATCGGCCAGCTTTTTTTCTAAATCTTTGTTTCTTGAAAGTTCTGGCATCCTCGCGTCAAGGATGAATATTACTACGTCTGCGTCTTTTATCGCGCGCATTACGGTTGGCCAGTGTCCCATCTTGCTAAGACAGAAGAGAGAGTTATAAGGTTGGTGGTTGGAGATTAGTTAATTATTTAACTTCTTTTTTCTTTGATTCCCTATGGGATTGCAAATAGGCGAGTTGATCTCCAGGAGGGAGATTACGTTCGAAGAATTGAAGGGCAAGATTGTTGCTGTCGACGCTTATAATGCGATTTATCAGTTTCTTTCGAGCATCAGGCAGCAGGACGGGACGCCGTTGATGGACAATAAGAAGAGGACGACTTCGCATCTTTCTGGTTTGTTTTACCGGAATGTTGCTTTGCTTTCTGAAGGAATAAAGTTGGTTTATGTTTTTGACGGGGAGTATCATGTTTTGAAAGGAAGAACGCATGAGATTCGGGAGGAAGCGAAGATTATGTCTGCGGATAAGTATGAGAAAGCGAAGGAGGAGGAAGATGTTGAGGGAATGGGAAAGTACGCTAAAGGATTTGTGAAGCTTGAGCCTGGGATGATTGAGGAAAGCAAGGAGTTACTTGAGGCGATGGGGATTGAGGTAATTCAGGCGCCGGGGGAGGGAGAGATGCAGGCGGCGCATTTGGTGAAAGATGGGGAGGCATTTGCTGTCGGTTCGCAAGATTATGATGCGTTAGTTGTAGGCGGGAAAATGTTGATTCAGAATTTAACTTTGGCTAGGAAGAGGAAGACGGTTTCGGGTTATGTTGACATTCGGCCAGAAGTTATTGAATACGAGAAGGTTTTGAATGAGTTGGGTATCGATTCTGATCAGTTAATTTGTTTGGCGATTTTAGTTGGGACTGACTTTAATCCGGGGGGCGTTAGGGGAATCGGGCCGAAGAAAGCTCTTGCGTTAGTTAAGCAGAAAAAGTATCCTGTTGAGATTTTCAAAGAGGTTGAACATCAGCTTGAGTTTAATTGGCAGGACGTTTTCGAGATATTCAAGAGGCCGAATGTTCATGATTTTAAGATTAAGTTTCCTAAGCTGAACGAAGATAAAGTGATTTCTATTTTGGTTGGAGAACATGATTTTAACGAGGAGAGAGTTGTCAAAAATTTGGAGAAGCTACACCAGGCTAAACGGAAAGGTGAGCAGCAGACTTTGTTTTAGGAGATTATTTAAAGTTATTCTGTGTGTTCTTAAGATGGATGACAAATTAAAAGAATTCATTGGGAAGTTGAAGGGAATGCCTGACTTTGATAGAGTGAAATTTGTGATTTTATTTGGCTCTCAAGCTGAGGGGCGGGCGAGAAAGGATTCGGACTATGACTTAGCAGTTTATTACGAAGGAGATAAAGATGAGAGATTTAAGTTTAGGTTGAGTGTCAGTGAAAATGAGAGATTTGATATTCACACTTTTCAAGATCTGCCGTTGTATGTGAGAAAAGAAGTTTTGAAAGGAAAGGTTTTGTATGCTGAGGATTTAAGATTCGTTTATGACGTCGCTTATGAAACGATTAAGGCGTTTGAAGATTTTAAGAAATATTATTATGACTATATAAAATATGAGGAGATAAAATAATGTTTGAACGAGAGATAAAGGCAGATGTTATTGAATCAAAAATAGAGAAAATCAAAGATTCTTTGAATTCTATAGAAGAAACCTTACCAGACCGCCTAGAAGAACTAACAGAATCAAGATTGATTCAGAACGCAGTGTATAAAGAAGTTGAGTTCGCTATCGAGCAAGTCTTAGATATTTGTTCACTAATTAATGCAGGATTGCGATTAGGCATGCCTGAAACAGAAGATAATATCCTCGATAATCTAGAAAGCAGAAAAGTTTTTGGCAATTCTTCAATTCAGTTAATCAGAGAAATGAAAAAGTTTAGAAGTATCCTTGTTCACAAGTATGGCGATATTAACGACAAGAAAGCATACAATGAGATTAAAAAGGGTTTGAAAGATTTTGAGCTGATAATTAAAGAGATTGAGAAGTTTTTGAAAAAGAAAAAGTGAGCAGCAAACTTTATTTTAAGCAAGGAGAAAAGGAGATGTTGTTTTTAAGAAATTCTATATAGCGTGATTATCTAAGAGAAGAATGGAGTATCAAATGGGTGATGAGAAAATAAAACAAAATGTAGGGAGATTAAGAACATTTCTTTTTCACAGTCTGGGCTGTGGCAAAAAAGACGTGAGAAAGATATTTCGCTGATTAAATATTAGTATAGCCCATCGCAGAATTAATTCTGCGATAAACCCAATCTCGTAAAAAGTAATCATTCGATTTTTCAAATCATCTCCAATTTCCCGCATTAGATTTCATGAATCAGTTTTGTCAAAAACAGAATAATCTATTTTTCAAAGCTATCGCTAAACTAATCAAAAAACTCCGACGATAATAATTACAAATGAGTAATTTGTCGGGGAGACTTGCCGATTTTGAAAGTAGCGATTCCGTGAAGCAGTCTCATGCACAACACAAAAAGCAAATGAGCTTCGACTTTTTCTCGTCCTCGAACATGAAAGTCAAGCAAATGAAAATGTTCTTTCAGCGTCGAGAAAGTGTGTTCAACTTCTGTCCGCAGGTAAATTTCTTCCCTCATCCAGTCTCGAGAAAAACCATAAAGTTCTGCGCGATAATCAATTGGCAGCGGCGGTTTTGCATTCCTTGCATTGTATGGAGCGATGAATTGAATATTTTCCTTCATCGCTTTTTCAACCAAATCAGTGACGTCAAATTCAGGATCTCCGGTTATCACCGACGGCGGAATAATCATAACTTCTTCCAACATTTTATGACATTCCTTTTTATTTACCTTTTTACTATCAGTAATAAATCCCGCAATTGGCAATTGAGACATCGGATCAACTGAAATAAAAAGTCCATAACCAAAATAATATCTCTTTCTTGTAGAGTCATAATTCCATTTTGCGTCAGAATCTTTTCGAAACCTCGTCGCTATATCGCTCCCATCAAGAACTTGTGATAATCCTGGATAGAAAATTCCCAACTTCTGAGAATGTCTTACAATTTTTTGAAATATCTTTTTAGCTATCGATTGCAACGCAATCCAAAATCGAGAAATGGTATCGTGGCTTATGTTTCCGTCGAGTTCGTGTTTTGCTTTTACGAAAATATCTTGCGCGAATCGAGCAATCTCCGTCGCAGCTGTCCTACCGTTTCTAAATCCGTCGATGACAAGTTTGAAAATTTTAGAAAGTTTGTATTCTCGTTTTCTTCCTCTTTTTGTTTTTTTATCTTGTTCTACCAATCTATCGATAAAATTAAGATTTACTGCATTCAGTAGTTTATCTTCTTTTTGCGTAAACTTTATTAATTTCTTTACCCATCTATTATCGAATAGAGATTTGAGTAGGTTCATTCCTGTTCACCTCCTTTTCTCCGAAAAGGAGGTTTATATTCATAAAATTAGCGAATTATGCGATAGGCTATTAGTATATAAATTATGAAATCCTTTGAAAAAATAGTTTCACTTCCAACCAACTCATTAGATTAATAATAAAACCAATCGATGTAACATTAATTGAGTTTTGGATAATATTGGATTAGTTGGATTTATGGAGGTGACGGGGTAACTTGTAGCATATAATTTTTGAAAAATAGTTTTAATTACAGCCAGCCCTTGATTAATAATAAAATTAATCAGGAGCACAGAGTTGATTGGATTTGTGGATAACTGTCAGTGGGTTTGGGTAACTTGTTGTTTTCAAAGATTCTCATAAGAAAACTTTGCTGTTTTAGTGTGTTCGGTCTATTTTGCAAAATTCCCTTAAGACATATGTCTTTATTGAAATAAGTCAAGTGTCTTAAATAATGGAAAGATATTTAAAGTCAAGTGTCTTAATGATGATGAGGCATTTGTCTTATGGTTGAGAAGAAAAATAACAGCATGGATGAAGCAATAGATGAAATTAATTCTTCCTTAGAGGATTCCAGAGGGCTGGAAATTCATAAAATACGCCTTGGTTCTGTTCTTTCTGCAGGGGTTGTTTCCCTGATTGAGAATTATTTGAAGAAGCTGGATGTTTTTAAGTCTGGGGGAAAGATAGACCATCGCTGGTTGAAGAAGAAAAAAGAAAATGCTAAAAGTTTAATTGGTAATCAGATAACTTGCCCTGTTGAAAATGTTGAAAGACTGGATGTTTTTCTGGACAAGGCGTATAAAATTGAAAGCGAGAGAAATAAAATTGTTTATGGTTCTAACGTCTCTGAAGATAATCTAAAAAAGTTGATAGATTTATTCTTGGAATTGAAGAAGGAGGTAGGAAAATGATTAAAGCGTATGCGAGTTATTTTGTTTCTTATTTGCTTAAAGAGTTGAAAAATGATGAAAAGATAAAGAGTATTATTTTGTTTGGCTCTGGGGCGAGGGGAGAAGCTGTGAGAGATAGTGATATTGATATTTTTGTCGATGTTAAGAAGAAAAATAAATTATTTGAGAAGGAAATTGAAAAGTTACTGAAAAGTTTTAATAAAAGCAGGGAAAGCTTGATTTTTAAGAGCAAAGGAGTTGATAATAAGATAAATGTTATTGTTGGCAAATTAGATGAATGGAAAGACTTAAGGAAAAGTATTGAGAGCACTGGGATAATTCTTTATGGCAGATACAATTTTGGTGGGAAAGGCGAAAAAAAGCATGCAGTTATTTTTTGGCAAGGTATTGGAAAAAATAGAGGAGCATTTTTGAATAAGCTTTATGGTTTTAGTGTTAAGGGAAAAAGATACAAAGGTTTAGTTGAAAGTTTAGGTGGGAAGAAATTAGGAAAGAGCAGCATTATGATTCCTGTTGAACATAGGGAAGAAGTAGTTAAAGTTTTAAAGAAATATGAGGTCAATGCGAAGATAGTTGAGGTTTATGTTTGATGGGGAAGTTTGGCGGTGGAGAGAGGGTTGTTTTAACTTTCAGGATATTCTCTTTTCTTTTTAGTTGAAATGTTTTTGATATTTTCTAATCTAATTGTTTTTTTTCCTTTGATGAGCGCGTCCTCTTTCATAGCACGAGCAAGTTCTTTTAGGAAGCCAGCAACAGTTTTTTCTATAGAGGTTAAAGTTTCAGCACTTATTCTCTTTATTCCCTCTTTTTTTAAAAGTTTTCTCAAATTTTTTCTTTTGATTAATGTGTTAAGCTTTTCTTTATTTTTTTCCATTTTTGATTAATGTATTAGAACATATGATTTTTGGAATTTTATTTTTGAGTTTATAAAAAATTGTTCAAATATCCGGTCTGAAGAAATCGGACAAATGAATACTTGGGGGGCAAGCCATTTTCCACCACACTCTTCAACCATGCCTGCTGTTTTTTTACCTCTAAGAATATTTACTATTTTTACTTTTGCTGAGTTTTTCAAGGAGCTCAGAGTGTAAGTGAACAACACTTTATTTCTAAATCCCAAGGTTTCGGAAAAGGACTTTTTATTCTTTAAACTGTATCCTTCTTTCAATAAAGTTGTAATCAAAGTTGAGGAACCTGTGAAAAATTCATCAGGAGATAATACTGAAACATGAAAATCTTCGTAATCAAGACTTATTTTTTTGTTGGTAATCACAGCTATATCGACGTCATTAGGCGTGGTTTTACCTTTTACTGTTGAGCCAAAAACAATTACATCTAAGGCATCTTTATCTTTCAATAAACTTTTTAGTTTATTTCTTGTTTTTGACAATATCTCTGAGTTCATAAGCATATTCCTTTACCTTCGAAGCATCAAGTTTAGTTAATCGGAGGTTATAAGATTCTCTATATTTTTTGAAAAGTTCTGAAACTTTTTTGTAGACTTCTGGGAGATATTTATCCAGGAGGTCAAATCTTTCGTTGTGGTTCTTTGGAAGAATTTTCATCTGGATGTAAATCAGATAATCTAAAAAATTTGCGATTGCTTTGAAGAAATCTGAAACGCAGGCGTTGTAGCGTTCTTTCTTTAGGTTCTCCTCTCCAGATTCGATGAGTTAGAGAAATAGTTAATTTATACAGTTTTTGGTTAATGCGTTAATTTTTAGGATTGGGCTGGAGATGTTGTTTTAGGAAGTTATTTATAGGAGAATGGATTTTAATTTTTATGGAATATGACGCTGAGAAAAGAGAAATAAATTTTGAAGAGAAAGTTTTAGATACGTTGGACAAGTTCACAATAGATTTTGTTAATATTTTGGAGAAACATACTGGTTATGTCGTTGTTTCTGGTTATGTTTCAATAGCTCTTGGAAGGACAAGAGCAAGCGAGGATATTGATTTATTAATACCAAAAATGAGTTTGTCTGAGTTTGTCATTTTATTTGAAGATCTTGTTAAAAGCGGTTATGAATGTGCTAACACTAGTAAACCCAAGGATGCGTACGAAATGCTTGGAGCGCATGCCATTAGATTTTATAAGGGAATACCTCTGCCAAACATAGAATTCAAATTAATTAGCAATGATATTCACAAGACTGCTTTTGAGAATCGGATAAAACTAATATTGAAGGGAAAAAGTTTGTTTATCTCTCCCCTGGAGCTTCAAATCGCATATAAGTTGTCTTTGATGTCTAATGGTTCACTTGAAGAGATTAGTTCTGATAAGGATTTTGAGGACGCTAAGCATCTTTATGATTTGTTTAAGGATAAATTAGACATGGAAAAGTTATTATATTTTGTGAGGCAGTTTAAGGTAGAGAGAAAATGGGGGGTATTGCAAAAATGAATTTTGAAGAATTAAAGAAAGAGAAGCAGAGAAATTTTGCAGAGAGAATTTGGTTTATCAAGTATTGGGTTAATTATATCAAGACACATCCAGCGGCGGAGTGGAGCAAAGAGCAGGCTGCGTTTATTGATTCTCAATTCAAAAGTGCTGAGAATTTTTGGAGGAATTTGGAGAAGAATGATAAGGTGAAGTTTGAGAAGTTGAAGAGGTTGAGGTTGGGTGTTTGAGGGGAGAGGGTTGTTTTAGTAAGAATCTAATTCTTTTTTAGAAACCTTTCCATGGGCTTGGATTGTTTTTTGTGCCTTTTTGGTTTCTTCTTCTTCTGATTGTTTTCTCCAGCGTTTCAAGAATTTTCCGAAGAATTTTCCAAGTTTTCCGAAGAAGAATGCTATGGCAAGGCCAATAACAAAACCAATGAGGGCTGCCCAGAAAGAATTAATTAATGGGATAAAGAAAAAGACGAATTGTTTTATGACGCCGGAAGTTCCTACGAGCGAGGCAACGATGAAAGAGACAAGAACTCCAAGCCATTTGTTGCCGAAGATTTCACCGATGGTGTTTGCGAGTAACAAAAACAGCGCAATCCAGAGAATCAGAGAATAAACAAAAGCCCATGAAAGAATTGAATCTACCTGAAGCACAAGGCGGGCAAATGGGTCGAGTAATCTGCCGATGAATAACAGCACCTTGCCCGCCTTGTTTTTTTCAAGAAGTTTTGCCCATTCTTGTTCTAAGTAAGCTGTTTTGTTTTGTTGTTCAGAGAAGTTTTGATAAATCTCGTTCCCTTTTTGGATTTCTCCGACAAGCGGGGCGTCGTCAAGGCCTGGGACTTCTTGTGCTGGAATTTGTTGGACATGGAAATTTAAGATCAAAAGAAAGATTAATACTAAAAGAAATTTGTTTTTCATGCAATTGTATGGGGTAAGGATTTTTTAAAGGTTTCCGAGTTTATTTTCCAGTAATGCCACGAGATTTAGCTTCATCTCTTTCAATATCCCTACCAGCAGCTCTAACTGCTACATCTTGTTTTGCGCTTGTTAGTTGATCGCTTAATTGTCCTTTGAATAACCACTTCCTTAAGTCTTTTAGAAAGATAAATACAAATACTCCGGCGAGTATTGCAGCGGCGTAAGGGATGTTTTCTGAAATAAGAATTTTTTCTTCAAAATTACTTACTATTTTGTAGGCGAATAATGCAAAGTAATAAACAACATAAAATATCCAAATTATTCTTGGCAAAAGCAATCCTTTTGAAACCGATAAACTAAAGTAAAGAAGGATAATAAACGGGATGATTGTTAAGATTGCAGCCCCCATTGCGCCATATTGTAAAACTATTGCTTGCACAAAATTGTCTGGGAGGTAGATAAATGAAAGGATGACTATTATTAGCGAAACAATTGTTGGGAGGAGGGTTCCAAATCTTTCAGATTTAAAGAGCTCCAATTTCTTGACAATACTAAAGATGATTATCCAAAGTAGAAAACCTAAGAGATATTTTGAAAGAGATTCTGTGCTTAGAAAAATTGTGGAATTGAGAGTTTCAGTTATTAATTCAGAAGTTTTTAGAGTGATTTCCCTTCCAGTTAAAGCAGAAACAAAGTTAAACGAAAAGATTGTCGTTAAGAGAGACAGCAGAGAAAATTCAGATAGTTTTTTTACATTCTCTTTTTTCATATACCTCAGAGAGATAGCATCTTTATAAATATTTTGTTTCGTATCTGCTAACAGGATTCTAATAAAGCGTTTATCGAGGATAAAAAGCTGTTTTTTACAATTCTCCTAAAATATTATATGGAAAATGGGCTAAAAAAGAACTCAATTTGCAGGTGTTCGCTACAGGGTTTTTAGAATATTCTCTGAGAATCGCTTAAAACAAGCCAATTCCCGTTAGCAGATACTTT
>JAHISS010000029.1 GCA_018817905.1 Nanobdellota archaeon | reverse complement strand
TTTTTTATCTATCTTATTTATCAAAGCAATAGGCCCAAAAGAAAAACTTACGTTTCCTTTCATTTCGATTTAGGCCTCCTTTCAGTTGTTTCTAACAACTGAAAGTTTCTTCATTTAAAGTTAACTGGCGAGGTCAAGTTTTTAATTCTGCCTGAGCTATCCTAATCTTATCTGCCCACGGCGCACTTTTCCAAAGATACTTAGTTTCTTCACTCTCTCCTTCACTCATCACATTCCTAAAAATCCAACGTTTATAAAATTAATTATTCCATAGTCTCTGGGTGACATGCTGCACAATTAAAAGAATTCTCTGTGGAAAACCCAGAGTAATGACTAACTAAATCTCCTGATGAGTCATAAACTAAAACTTGATATGCCGAATGTCCGAATCGCGGGAAGCCGTCTACAATTACTGCGGTATTGCCCTGAGGAATGTCGAATCGGTTGTGTAATTCTTGTAGGGCAGTTTCATCAATAGTTCTTCTTCGTTCAGTTGCCAAAGGAATCACTTCTTCTTCCGCAACACCTTTGTCATTCAACGATCTAACTGCCAAAGCGCCCAACCCAATAATCCCTACAATAGCCGCGAGCCCTATCTTTTTGCATCTTCCCATTTCAAACCTTACATTTTGAGATTTATAAGATTAATTACTCCAGAACATCATGTAACACATAAACTTAAAAACCTCAACCCGCCCCAACCCACTAACCCAAATAATTATCCACAAATCCAACCAGCGCATCTTGATTGATTTTATTATTAATCTTTTGGGGCGAACGATTACGCATGAGTATTTTGCAATCAATAACGTGCGTTGTCGTGAGTAGAGCACGTTGCGTGTGGAGTATTGTGCTGTGATTAAATGCCATGCGTGACTGCGAGAAGTGGTCGCAATTAAATAATAGTATATAAATTATAAAACCTTTTAGAAAATCGTTTCACTTCCAACCAATTCATTAGATTAATAATAAAACCAATCGGATGTAAAATTAATTGAGTTTTGGATAATATCGGATTAGTTGGATTTGTAGAGATGGCTGGGTAACTTGTTTCGCAGATTACGACCTTTCAAACCCCACATCAAACTTCCCTTGCCCAATCTCCAAAGCATTTGTAACCGACTTAAAATCATCCAAAACACCTTCCAACATTTTCAAATCCCCTGCAGACAAACTCAACCTAACGGGAAAATTCATCGCCTTCTTCTCATTTGACTTTGCCTGCCTAACCCTAGCAATCAAACCAAGAAAATCGTCCCACTTCTTATCATCGCCTTTCTCACTTTTAACATCACCAACTTCAGGCCAAGCAGAAACATGAACAGACTTCTCCTTCTCAAATTCCTTAAAATGATTCTGATAAACTTCTTCTGCGATATAAGGCGTTATCGGCGCCATCAACTTAACAATCGCTAAAAGCGAATTGTACAAAGTCCAAAACGCAGACGCTTTCTCTTTCTCCCCGCCATTGTAAACTCTGTTTTTAACAATCTCCAAATAGTTGTCAGCAAAAGTGCCCCAAAAGAATTTCTCCGTTTCCAACTTTGCCCTCGCATAATCATAATCCTCAAAGGCTCCCGTAACATTTCTTATCAATTTATTCAATTGCAGCAAGAACAGCCTATCTGTTTCCAACAATTCAGGTTTTTTATTTTGATGTTTCAAATTCATAAAAACAAATCTCGAAGCATTCAACAATTTCGTGACAAACTTTTTCCCCGCAATCAAATCGTTCTCCTGATAATCAACATCATTTCCAAGTTTCGAAGAAGCAGCCCAATATCTCAACGCATCGCTCCCAAAATTATCCATTACTTCGCTAGGCCTAATGACGTTCCCCTTCGACTTTGACATCTTTTCTTTCCCAAGCGTAACAAACCCTGAAATCGCAATTTCATTCCACGGAATTTTCTTCTCGTGATAAAATGATTTAACAATCGTATAAAACGCCCACGTTCTGATTATGTCGTGCGCTTGCGGCCTCAAGTCATATGGAATTTTCACCTTTCCGCCAACAAGCGAAGAAGCAATCTGCGGAGTCAAAGAAGAAGTAAGCCAAGTATCAAGAACCCTCATTTCCGGCTTTGCTGCACCCTTGCACTTCGGACATTTCTTTTCCCTCTCCGCCGGATCAACAGGAAGCTCTTTCTCATCAGCGACTATAATCTCATTACAGCTCTCACAATACCAAGCAGGTATTGGAACGCCAAAATGCCTATCTCTCGAGCTGGACCAATCCCACTCTAGACCATTAACCCAGTTTTCATACCTTTTGAACATAAACTTCGGATGCCACTTAATTTTCTTGCCCTGCGCAATCAGCTCTTTCTTTTTATCAAGAATCTTAATAAACCACTGCTCCGTCGGCAAAAACTCTATTCCAGTCCCGCACTTATCGTGCACGTTCAGAGTATGCGTTATGCTCTTCTGCCCCATAATTAAATCCTTTGCTTTCAAATCTTCCAAGATTTTTTTCCTCGCTTCCGAAATAGTCAATCCTTCGTACTTCCCACTTTTAACTCGCCCTTCCAAAGAAAAAATAATTCTCGGCTCTAATTTGTATCTCTTTACCGCATCAACATCATATTTATCTCCGTAAGAACAAACCATCAAAACGCCAGTACCTTTTTCCACATCCGCAGACTTATCCGCAATTATCGGAACCTCATGTTCAAACAAAGGAACCGTAGCCTTCCGTCCAATTTGATCTTTATACCTCTTATCGTCTGGATTAACAAAAACCGCAACACACGCCCCCAACAATTCCGGCCTCGTAGTCGCAATCGGCAAATCATTTCCTTCTTCAGTCAAAAATCTCAAAGTCGAAAACAAAGTGTCCTTGTTCTTGTCTTCCAACTCCGCCTGCGCAACCGGCGTCTGACATTCAGGACAGTAAATAGTTGGAAAGTTTTCCTTGTAAACAAAACCCTTCTTGTAAAGTTTAATGAATGAAGCTTGAGAAATTTTCCGAGAGTTATCGTCAATCGTAGAATAATAAACCCCATAATCGCAAGATATCGCCAAGTTCTTCCAGTCCTGAACAAAAGCAGGAGTTATTTCTTTCAAAGTCTTCAAACACAAACTAATAAATTTAGCCCGCGTCATTGACTTGCTCTTAACGTTCTTCAGCCTTTCAATAAGTCTCTCCGTCGGCAAACCATTGTCATCAGTACCGAACGGATAAAAAACTTCAAAGCCCTTCATCCTCTTGTATCTCGCAATAAAATCGTCATGCGAATACGAAGACGCGTGACCAAT
>JAHISS010000028.1 GCA_018817905.1 Nanobdellota archaeon | reverse complement strand
GCTGGAGGCAGGCAAAGAGAGAAGTGAATGGCGGAAGAGTGCATGAAAGTTTTGAAGTGATGAAAAAAGAATTGAGAAATTTTTTGAAGTACAAAAAGTTTAAGCAAGACATGGGGAAATACTTACGTCCTTAGCTATAAATAGCTCAATTAATAATTGCTCAGCAACAAGATTAATTTGATAATGATTATATGGAAAAGGTTTTGGTGTAGGGGTAACAAATAATATTGCTATTTTATCTTTGTTCAGGGATAGTGTTGGGAAAGTCCAGCCACTCTTTAATATCTTTCAACGCATAAGTTCTGTAATCTTCCTTGTCTAAATCCCAAACCTGAAGGAGCCACTGAGTTTCCTTGTGGTATTCATTGTTTCCTAAACTTATTTCCAAGGGAATAATTTTTCGCTCGCTCGTTTCCCCGCGATGATTTTTATATCTGACTGATATTACAATATCTTCTGGCTGTTTTCCCTTAAGCGCAGTTCGGACATCTTCTGGAAGATCCATAGAAAATTAAACATCTAATTGTATTTAACAGTTTCTAAAATAAAAACGAACACAGCATCTGAGTTTCGCCTCTTGTCGGAGACTAACGCAACAGACGTAACCAGCTTAACTTCTGTGTTCGGAAAGGGAACAGGTGTGTCCTGGCTACTGTGACCGTGTTCACTATTTCTGATTGAGAAGCATATATAAATCTTTTGAAACTTGTGTTGAGATGAAAAAAGTCTTTTCAAAAATATTAGAATTAGCAAGACAGTATTATGAAAAAGGGCGCATTTATGATTTGCCACAAATAGACTGGATGATAAAAAAAGGTGAAGCTATTGCTAAAAAGGAGAAAATGAATAGAGACTTACTTTTGCCAGTAATTATCCTTCATGATATTGGGTATTCTAAAGTCGGTGAAGAAAATCCGAACGTTAAAGACAGGACTATCAAAAAAGAACATATGAAAAAAGGCGCTACGATTGCTAAAAAAATTTTGAAGAAGGTTGATTATGAGCCAGAACTTTCCAAAGCTGTAGTTTATTATGTTTCTGTCCATGACAATTGGATTTTCGGAGATAATAAACCATTTACCAAATGTAAGGAAATGGCTTTGTTCAATGACCTTGATTTTCTTGTTGGAATCAGAAATAAGAGAATGTTCGATTTGAGAGCTAAATCACTGAAGATGTCTCCGGAAGAAATGTACAATGATCTTCTCAAGGAAGAGAAACTGATAAACAGGCCTTTCTGTTGTGCTGAAACCAAAAAAATGTTTAGTTCGTTTCTGAAAGCAAGGAAAAAGGAGTTGAAACATTAAATATGAAAACTAAACTCTTAAAACATGAAGCAAGAGAAAAAATTGAAGAATTTTTTTCAAGGAAGGATTTCAAGCCCGAGGAAGTCAGAAAGATAAAAAGACTTGCGATGAAGTTTAAAATCGAATTGAAGGGCAAGAAGAAACTTTTTTGCAAAAAGTGTTTGTCAAGATTAAAAGGGAAAACAAGAGTTGGGAAATCCCACAAAACGGTTGAATGTGGGGAATGTGGTTACAAGAATAGATTTAGGACGGATAGATAAAACCGAAGATTATCCTACAACAAGTTGCTCAATCTCTCAACTCACAACCGACTTCGTCAGACTCGTCTAATGAACAATGATTATCTCGTAGAAAACAAGGGACTGTGATAATCTCCCATTATCTGGATTGTTGATAATCTAAAAGTGGTGAGAATTATAGAAGCTATTAATGATTGGCGCTGGGTGAAGTTCTGGACTTCTGGACTTTAGCGAAGAATGTTTTTAATAATTATTAATTCTCGCTGAATAAACTTGAGAGGGTTCTTTCTTTGTATGCTCTAAGGAAAGTTATGAAATAAGCTAGGACTAACGGTCCGATGATTAAGCCGAGGATGCCGAAGATGAAAAATCCGCCGAGCATTCCCACCAACATGACTGCTTGTGATGTGCGAGTTTTCTTTGAAACCCAGTGAGCTCTGAGTACGCTGTCGATCGACGAAACTATGATGAGATTGAAAAGAAGGAACCCGATTGCTAAAAGTGGTTTTCCTATTATTAGCAGATAGATTCCGACGGGAATGTAAATGAACCCTGGACCGATTACTGGAATTACGCTTAGGATAACTGCAACAACTGTCAAGATTAGAGCGTTCGGAATTCCGAAAATTAAAAATCCTAATCCTGCAAAAACTCCCTGAATTAATCCTCCTACGATTTGTCCGTAGATGATGCTTTGGGTTATATCTTTGAATTGTTTTACTAAATGTGCTTCTTGTATTCTACTCAAGGGCGAAAGTCCTGAAACAAATTCTCTTAACTTTGATTCGTCTTTTAAGGTAAAGAAGAACACAAATGCCACTAACAAAATTTGTAGAGAGATGACCAAGAAGTTTAAGAGAAAATCAACTAAGGAATTCAGGATTGAGGAGGTTATTTTGCTTAATGCGTTGGTGAATGAAATGTGAACCTGTGCTAAAAACTGCTCTGAAGCAGACGGGAAAATGCTTCTCGCTAAAGAGTTTATGTCGAACTCCTGGGAGAACTTGAAAATTTCGAAAACCTGCTGCGACATCATTGGAGTTAAGAACCAAATCGGAACAAGTATGAGCGCTAAGACGAAGATGCTAACAAGCGCAGCTGCAAGAGATTTGTATTTAACCCATTGTAAAATCTTTTTGTAAATTGGAAAGAAAATATAGGCGAGGATAAGGCCGCCGATTACTGCGAGCAGGACTGGTCTGAGGATTAAGAAAACTAGAACTGCCAGCAGAGCTATGAAAAGTATTACTGAAATTCTCTTTATGTCTTTTTCTGTTATAGCCATGGATTAAGAAAGGAAATTAGATATATAAAAGGTTCGGGTGGAACAAAGTGGAACTGAACAATTTATAAACTTGTTTTTTAAGATTAGTAGATGAAAAACGTTATTCGCAGGATATTTTTTGACGAGATTGATGAACAAGCCCATTTAGAGTTTGTAAAATTCAGCAAGGGATTGTTTCAAAATAGGCATTTGCTCGAGGGGAAAAAGCAAAAAGACAAGTGGGCGGTTAAGACAAGCGCAGAGTTTGCGAATTTTTTTGTCAGAGAATGTTTGAAAGATGAGACAGGAGATTTGCAATTTAAGGGGATAATTGTTTCTACTGGTAATTTGAAAGATGATTGCGATTTTCCGATTGAGAATATAAAAAAATATATGGGGATAAGCCAGCTTGTTGTTGATAGTTCTGTCGCTGTTGAGAAAATTGTTTCTTTAATGGAAAAGCATCCTCGAGCTTTTTACGCTTTGTCGTTTTCTACAAAGAACTGTGATTTAAAAATTAAGGCAAAGCCGCCGAAAAGCGGGAAGCCGGGAAAGAAAGGAGGAGATGGCCCGAAGGCAGATTTTTGTTCTTTGAAAACTACGAACAAGGAAATTGTTGATGATTTGTTTTTTGATTTTCCTTCCTTTAAGGAAATTAAGATTAAACATGAAATTGAAATAACGGAAATTGAAATTCCTGAAGGAGTTGAAAATCCGGTAGAATTGAGGGAAAGCGCGAAAAGAAAGGGGATTGTGAGGAGAATTGTTAACGTTGATGGGCGTGAAGAGATTAAAGAAAAAGAGTTTGTTGTTTGATTATGTATTTTGTTTTACCTAAATGTTTAAAGAATGTAAACTGTTCTTTTAGAAATGCCAGAAATTCAAGATATTGCTACTCAGATTAGGGAAGGAGATAGGTTGGAGATAATTTTGAATGAACGTGCTTGTTATGATTCTGGATTGCACGATAAACCAATGAGTTTTCCAAGAATTTATGCGTGCTCTGAACAGGGCGTTGGGCGTGGCAAGTTAGACGGAAAGAAAGTTTTAGGTTATGTTTTTGGAGGCCATCTTCCTGCAGCTCAAGAGGTAACTTTGGGTCCAATGGTTCAGGACAATGGCAGACCTTCTCTTGCACCATTGGGTTGTTGGATTGTAAAATTTGATGCAGTTAAGGAAGCTGAAATTCTTAAATAGGGGAATCTGTCCTTTTTCGAATAGCTTCACTAATATCCCTCCTCGCAGCCACGTACGGAATTAATCAAAAGGGTTGAATGTTTATTTATTTTTTCAGGCAATCAGAAAACTATTTAAAACAGGGCTGCTTGATTTCATAACATATCACATAACAGAGCTCATATGAAATCTCATAATGAAAAGATAATTGAATTGATTAGAAAAGAAGAAATTGTGACGAGCTCAGAAGTTGCGCGATTTTTGAAAGTTTCCTGGAATACTGCTGAAAGTTATTTGAAGGAATTGTTAATCGCTAACAAGATTAGGAGAAAGAAAAAGGAGGGCACGACGTTATGGATGAAAAAATGAAAGGTGGGCAAGCAACGATGTGGATTGTTTTGGCGATTGTTTTGCTGGCCTCGGTGATTTTGTTTTTCTTGCTTTCTGGAGATGTTAAAATTATAAAACCCTCGACAGGCGACGCTCCTTTTGAAATTCAAACGTTTCTTGAATCATGCGCAAGCACTTCTGTTTCAGAAGCTGTTGACATTATGCTGCCGCACGGGGGATTTATTCAGCCGAGGAATATCATTAGATTTGACGGGGGCAATGTTGAATATATCTGCGATACCATCCAAGCATACGACCCTTGCATCCAGCAGCATCCGATGCTGATAAATGAAATGGAGATGGAAATTAAAAATTATATTTTTGATGAGTTGGAAGATTGTTTTGGTGAAATGGCGGAGAAATATGGAGCCAGAGGATGGGAGATGACATTTGCTTCTTCGCTGGATTTTGATGTTGACCTAATGCCTGGAAAAGTGGTTTTAGATGTTAGAAAAGAAATTGTAATAGACTGGGAGGGGGATAAAAAAACATTTAAGGAATTTGATGTTGAAATTAAAAGTCCGCTTTATGACCTTGCCAAAGTTGCTCTTGAAATCGCTGCGCAGGAAGGAAAGCCAGGACAGTGTTATTTTGAAAATGTCGGCTATTCGCTGACTTATCCTCGTTACAACATTGAACTTTATAATTTGTTTCCAGACGGAACTAAAATTTTCACAATCAACGATAAAAAATCTGGCAAATTCATGCGCATTGCTACGCGAAGCTGCGTGGTGCCGAGGGGAATATGAAAATTAATAAAAATCAGGTTAAAGCAATTTTTCAAATAGCTATATTGGTAATTGCAATTTTTGCGTTCGCAGATTTTTACGCAGAGTTTTTTGATGAGGGAAATCTTGTTTCTGCAGCTGAGGGCACAGACCCTTTGGCGTCTTTGCAAGAAATCGGAATTGACCCGGGGATGTTATTGGAAGGAACGCCGTTTGGCAGAATATTTTCCAAATTGCAAAACATTGGGCTTGACCCAAATGCGGCTTTGCAAAAGATTTCAGAGATTAGCGGGGGCGGTGTGAGTGTTTGTTTGGAAACAAAAGAGCAAGGAAAAAAATGCCAGATAATGCAGAACAAACAATGCGAAGAAGTTTGTCTTGATGGACAGTGCGTTCAGGTTGCAAGTTCTCCGAGCCAGGGACTGACGAATATTCCTGACGAATGCAGACTGGGAACTTGTTTAGATAGGGAAGAAGGAATTTGTCTGCCAAACTCGCCAAAAGGAGAATGCGATAGTTATGGAGAAGACAAAGCAAAGTGGTTTGACGACCCGAATGGAAATGTTGAAGAATGCTTGAAGGCCTGTTGTGTTCTTGGTTCAGAAGTGCAATTTACTACGCAACTGCAATGCCAAAGAATTGCAGAATCTTATGGACTGGAGTTTCCTTCTGACAGTGCGAAATTTAATTCAGAACTAAACTCGGAGATAGATTGTAAGTTGTTTGCAGTTCGGGGGGTTAAAGGAGCGTGCACTTTTACTATTGCAGAGCAAGATAAAAAAGAATGCAGATTTGTCGGACGAGAAGAATGTGAAAATCTTGGCGGAAATTTTGAAGAGGAGAAGTTATGTTCTCATCCTGATTTAAACACAATCTGCGCGGCAAAAAACCACACTGCCTGTGTTGACGGCTTGGAAGAGGTTTACTGGTTTGACAGCTGTGGCAACGTAGAAAATATTTACGGAACAGATGAAACTGGGAAACAAGGAATGGTGATTCCAAAATACGGAAGCTGCGAAATTGGCGAGCCGGGAAACTTGTTGAAAAATCAAGAAACTTGCGGGAACTGCAATCAACTTTTGAGCAGTGTTTGTGGAGAAGAAATTGAAGAACAAGAATTAGATGATTCTCCTGACGGCGGAGTTGTTTGCAGGGATTTGGGATGTGACGACGAAGGAGTGCGGAGAGAACACGGAGAAACATGGTGTGCGTATCAAACAGATTTTGGTTTGCCTTTGGATGTTGAAACTCCAGGAAGCAGTTTGATGCAGTTTATTCCAGGAGGGATTGGATTTTTGGGCGGGATAATAAACGGTCGTTCTATTGGGCCGCCTGGGAGTCAGTTTTTCAGAAAGAGTTGTATCAATGGGAATGTTACGCTTGAAGCTTGTCAAGACGGAAGAAGAGCTATCTGCGTTGAAACAAAAGAAGAGATTAATGGAACTAATCAGGAAATTTCAGTTGCTTCCTGCAGGTTAAATCGGTGGGTAGAATGTTTGAATTACAATCCTACGAGCGAAGGCGGCGGTTCTCAATTTGACGCCATAATTGGAAAAATAGAGGCTCAAATTGCTATGACTAAATGCGAAGCAGACCCTGATTGTTTTGTTAAAACAGTAAATGTTGACAAGGACTTCCAGTTTCCTATTTGCTTAGCAAAATATCCTCCTGGTTTTAGTTTAGGAAATGACGGCGGGGGCGGAGAAGCTGTTTGCGGATATGCAAGCCAGACCTGCCAAGCTGTTTTTGTTAAAGAAGCTGTGGCTGGAGGGTTTGGCGGTGGTGTTTGGAAATGCACAGCGAATTGCGGATGCGTAACTGGAAACGACCCTGATACTGCTCAACCTTCAATGAAATTTGTGAGTGAGATGAGTGACTTTTGCACAAGTTTGGGAGACTGCGGATTAAAAATAAATTATCTTGGGGCGCCTGGCGGTTCTGGAGGTTTTTCTTTGAAAAAATGCGTTACAGAAGAAATTGAAGGTGAGTGCAAAAGAAAAATGCCGGTTTTTTCATTGTCCTCTTTGCTTGGCACGTTAATTAATCCTGCAACTCAAATGGGAGACATCCAGCCTAAGCCGGGAAAGTATATTGACGCGAGCGACATTGAAGCATTTTCAAGAAGTCTTGGGGCAAGCACTGAAGGCGCAGGTTCAGTTTTATCAGCGCTTTTTGGTTTAGACGATGGAGGAGATGAAGGAATTGGTTTGCAAGTTCCTGGAGTAAAAGATCCCGGGCTTTATAGTGGAACTGAATTGCCTTACATTGCCTCAGTTCCAGGGGCTGGGGCTTTGGGATTAGCCGGTGCTGCAAAGATAGGATTAATTCCTTCGGCTGTTTCCACTACTGGCGCTACTTTTGCAACAGAAGCTGGAGCATCGGCTGCCTTTGACGCTGCAATTCAGGGAGGAGCAACGACTGCTAGTCAGGGTATTACAGAGGGAGGTTTATTTGAAGTTGTTTCTACCACAAGTGTAATGAATCCAGCAATTCAGGGAGTAAGCCAAGGATTGACTGCGGCGGCGATTGCTGCGGCTGCGGCAGGAATTTTAATTTCTGTTACAGGAATAGGGAGAGGTTTAGGTCCTGGGTGGAGTTACGCTTATATGGGAACTGCTGCTGTTGGCGGAGCTATTGTTGGACTGACTTCTACTACTCCTGGAGTAATAGTTTTATATGAACTTGGAATTCATACATTAATTCCATTCTTAGAAGTTTTAGGTCCAATAATACTGATAATTGCTTTCACAATGATACTGTTAAATTTTGCTTTTGGAGTTGGAAGCGTCAAGAAAGTTGAAGTGACTGCAGAGTGCAAGCAGTGGCAGCCGCCTGTTGGCGTTGGAAGTGAAACTTGCAACAAGTGCGGGCAAGACGGTTTTCCATGCAACGAATATGCGTGCAGTTCTCTTGGCGCGAGCTGTCAGCTTGTTGGCGAGCATCCGAATGTTGTTTGCGAGGACATGTCGCCGGATGATGTTTCTGCTCCTGTAATCTCTGAATTTGAAGAAGCGCTGGAAGAAAACTTTGAAATAACTTTAAGTTCTGAATCTGGATTTGCAATTAGAAAAACAGGGGGAAACAGTGGATGTTTGGAAGACTTTGAAAGTGCGACAATTGGTATTGAAACAGATGAATACGCGTGGTGCAAGTTTAGTTTAGACAGCGAGGCAGAGTTTGAAGACATGAATGATTTTGGAACCAACTCTTTGAAAAAGGAGCATGTTTATGGAGTAAGTTCTCTTGACATTGTGAATTATTTTAATGACATTGGAGAACCGCTGACAGAAGAGGAAGAAGTAGATGTTAGTTTGTTTGTTAAATGCCAGGACGCGAAAGGAAATATTAATTCGAGAAATTATGTTATTAATCTTTGCATTATCAGAGCAGACTGGACAGCGCCGTTTCTTACTTATATCAGCGAGAGAGGAGGATATCTGCCTTACGGGGCTGAGGAAGAAACAATTGTTGTCAGGTCGAACGAGCCAGTTGAAATGCGGTGGAGTTTTCAAGACAAGGATTTTGACGAAATGGAAAATTCTTTTGTCTGTCCGGTTTCTGAATCTGTTACAGATTGCTGGGCAGAAATTCCAATAGAAAGAGACAATGTTGTGATTTATGTTCGGGCGAAAGACCATGCTGAATGGGCTGGAACAGAAAGAGAAGAAGACAGAAACGAAAACCAGGAAAGTTTAGTTGTGAGTTTAGAGAGAACAGAATCAGCTTTGGCAATTGATTCACTTGTTCCTGAAGACGGCGCTGTGATATTTACTAACCTGCCGGTTGTTACTGTGGATATTGAAGCGCGAGTTTCTGGAGGACAAAGTGAAACAATTTCCTGTTATATTGGACAAGGCAGAATTGATGCGATGAACTTGGAAAGTCCTGGTGTTTACAAAAAATCTTATGACAGATTTAGGCCGGGCGAGCATATTTTGCGCATTGAATGTGAAGATGAAGTCGGCAACAGCGCTGTAAAAGAATCTTCTTTCAAAATAGTTGAAGACACAACTCCTACAACTATTGCGCGGGTTTACGACGATTTCGGAACTTTGGTTGTAATAACAAGAGAAGAAGCAACCTGCAGTTTTAGCAATGAAAACTGTCATTTCGATGTTGAAGATGGGGAGTTAATGGAAGGAACAGAACTTGTCCATAGAACTGGTTTTGACGGCGAGAAAACTTATTACATCAAGTGCAAAGATGCTTTTGGAAATGAAAAGTCAGATTGCGACATTGTTGCTGCAGGAGGTTTGTTTTAATGAGGTGGGGAAACAATTATAAAGAAATTCTCATTCAAAAAAGAATGAGAAAGGGGCAGACAACGGCGTTCATAATTCTTGCATTGGTTATTGCTGTGCTGGCTGTTTTGCTTTTCTTTTTTTATCCTAAGATGAGCTCAGTTTTTGGACTTGATGCAGAGCCGAATAGTTTTATGAGTTCATGCATTGAGCCGGAAGTTGTGGCTGGAATGGAATTGCTTTCAAAACAAGGAGGATATGCAAATCCTGAAGGTTATATTTTATATAAGGGAGAAATGGTGAAATACCTTTGTTACACTTCGCAATATTATCTTCCTTGCCTTGTTCAACAGCCATTGTTGGTTGCAAAGTTTGAGCGGGAACTTGGGGAGATGATTAAGGCGAAGGCAATTTCTTGTGCTGATGAATTGGAGAATTATTATGAGAGCAGAGGTTATGAAATTTCGCGCGGCGAGGACGTTAAGGTCGATGTTTCAATTGTTCCAGACAGGTTGAGCGTTGTTGTTGAAGCGGGGATGACAATGACGAAAGACACAACTCAAAATTATAAATATTTTAAATTTAACAAGGCGACGAAACTTTATTCTTTGCTGATGACTGCTCTTAGCATAATTGATTTTGAGTCAACTTACGGTGATTCAGAGACAACGCTTTACATGCAGTATTATCCTGACTTGCAGATTCAGAAAACTAAATTAATCGACGGCTCGACAGTTTACACTGTAAGGGATGTAACAAGCGACGAGAGCTTTACGTTTGCTTCGAGAAGCTTGGCTTGGCCGCCAGGTTATGGAGCGACGGCATAACATGGAAAAAAGAAATTTAGAAAGAATAAATCCTGAAACTATGGGAGTTAATCAAAGAGAAATAGCTTGTTGTTGGGTAAAAATGTCTCCGCCCCGCCAAAAGGTTATCCCAAAGCAGGAAGGATATGTGAGAGCAGGTGGGCTGGAAAAATATGGTGCAGAAGTTAAATGGAAGTTTAGCATAAAATGACAAAACGAAAAATTATATTTGGAATGTTGGTTTTCTTAGTTTTATTTGGAGTTGGAAATGCAATTGGCGGCGGTGAAATAGTTGGAACGCTGGAGGCAACTGTTTGTTGTGAAAAGACAAATTCTGGTTTGCATTGCCAGGATGTGCCAGAAGAAGATTGTTCAAGCGATTCGGAGTTTGCGATTCCAACTGCATGCACTTCGACAAGTCCGTGCGACCCTGGTTATTGTTATGACGCAACTGAAGGGACGTGTTTGGACAATGTGCCGCAAATGATTTGCAATGAAGAAGGTGGGACGTGGTCTGGGGAAAAGCCAGAAGCATGCGGGCTTGGATGCTGCATTTTGGGAGACCAAGCATCTTTTGTAACTTTAGTGAGATGCAAAAGACTTTCGAGTTTTTATGGTTTGGAAACAAACTGGAATGGGGAAATTACAGACGAGCCGCAGTGTATCTTAACTGCACGAGCTGAAGAAAAAGGTGCTTGTGTTTTTACAGAAGAATTTGAGTTGACTTGCAAGTTAACTTCGAGGAGCGGGTGCGGTGAAAACATGGTTTCTGGTTCAAGAGTTGAAGCAGAGCCAGAAGATACAATTGTGAGAGAGGAAGAAGTTGAGGAGGAAAGTGAAGAAGAGGAAGAACCTTTGGAAAGTCCGACTGGATGCGAAGCTGTCGGAGATGACGTGAAGTTTTGTCCAGGAATGTTGTGTTCTGCTGACGAACTTGGAACAGTTTGCGGGCCGAGTACAGAAACAACCTGCTTAGATGGGCATGAAGAAATTTACTTTGTTGACACTTGCGGAAATCCTGCGAACATTTACGATGGAAACAAGATAAGCGACGCAGATTATTGGACTTATATCAAAGATAAAGGTGAGAGCTGTTTTCCAGAACAGGCAAATGAAAATTCTCAGACCTGCGGGAATTGTAATTATCTTCTTGGAAGTTATTGTCGGGGGGCGAATTCTGAAACAGCGAGGGCAACTTACGGAGAAAACATTTGCATGGACTTGAACTGTCCGGCTTCTGAAGAAACTGGCGGGGAAGAGAGACTGCACGGAGAAAGCTGGTGTGGTTTTGATGTTGCGCGGGACTTTACTTTTCAGGCCACAGAGCAAAACTTTGTTACTGATTTGTTGAACGAAGCGTTAAGAAAAGTTAAAGGAAATTCTCCGATAAGCTTGAACTTTCGAGGGATGGCGACGCCAGTTGGAAGTGAGTTTTATCGGTATGTCTGCTCGCACGGGGAAGTTTTAGTTGAGCCGTGCGCTAGTTTTAGAAATGCAGAATGCATTGAAAGCAATGTTGCTGGTTATTCAGAGTCTGCGTGCCGGGTGAATCGCTGGCAGGACTGCACTTCTATTTACAAAAAGTTGGACTGTGAAAACACAGACAGGAGAGATTGTCTTTGGATGGATGGGCCTGAATATGTTTTAATGGGCGGCGTGTTTTCTTCGGAAGACGGTGAAGGCGGGACGAGAGTTGATAAGTCATCACTTGGAAATGTTAAAGAAGAACTGAAGAAGTTTAATTCAGGAGAAAGAGAAATTGGTGCTTGTGTGCCGAAGAATCCGCCTGGCTTGCAGTTCTGGGGAACTGAAGGCGAAGAAGGAGAAATAGATAACAGCGAAGCTATGGGTGTTTGCTCCCAAGCAAATGCTGTTTGTCCTGTGACTTATGAAAAAGGACTTATTGGTGGAGATTGGGAATGTGTTAAGTATTGCGAATGTTTGGAAGATGTGACGCAGTTGAAGAGAGCTCAGCTTTGCATGTCTTTGGGAGATTGCGGACCAAAAGTAAATTATGCGGCAGTTCCTGGAAGAACACAAGGCTACAAAATCTTTGAGGAGAAAATGTGATGAAAGGGAAAAAGATTATTGCTGGCTGGCAGGTGTTTCTTTTAGTTAGTTTTAGCTTTGCGGTTGCGTTACCTAAAATGAGGTATAATCTTCCCTAAAAAGAGGTATAAATATGATAACAAACAAACAGCTTAAGATTGTTGACGTGTTGAACAAAACTCCAGGCGCTGCCTTAACATTTAGCGAAGTAGGAAAGAGAACTAACATAAAGTCCCATAGTTTTCTACAAAGGGCTTTGGCTCAATTCGAAAAAGAGGAAATAATCAAATCGAAAAAATCAGGTGTTTCTGTTTTTTATGAATTGGATTTCTCTCCTAAAACAATTTTATACATCTCCTTAGCGGGCTATGAATTTTATAAAATTCCTGCTAAGGTTACTGAACATCTCATACAGGAGATTTCTAAAGAGACATTGTTTTTTTCAATGGTTGTTTTTGGAAGTTATGCTAAAAATGAACAGAAAAAAAATTCTGATTTAGACGTGTGTGTAATAGTTGAAGATAAGAAGATTACTAATAAGGTTAAATCCAGAATGGAGAATGTGAAAAGAAGAGAGATTATTGGGGTTCACTCTTATGTTTTTTTTGTCAAAGAATTTGAAGCAATGCTTAATTCAGAAAAAGAAAATGTTGGGAAAGAAATTGCCAGAAATCACTTACCTATTTATAATCCTCATTCTTTTTATAGGGTTGTAGAAAAATGGAATCGCAAATAAAGTTGTATTTAGAGAGGGCAGAGAATGAAATTGTTTTAAGTGAAACTCTTTTTAAGATTTCTTCTGATGAGAAAATACAGGCTGATGTTTTTAGCATAGATAAAGAAACAACGTTTTACAGCGCTGTGATAAGTCATGCTTACTACTGTATTTTTTATTCTGCAAAATCTTACCTTTTATCAAAGGGAATTAAAACAAAGTCTCCTCGTGAGCATAGCAAAACATATCTTGAATTTAAGAAGTTTGCTGAAGAGGGAGTTTTAGATAAAGAATTGCTGGACATTTATGATGAGGAATTTTCAAAGGCAGAGATATTGTTAAAAATTTTTGGGGAAGAAAGAAAAAAGAGGGGGCAATTTACTTATGAAGTTCTTCCGCAGGCGAATAAAACTCCTGCAAAAGAATCTATTGAGCATGGGCAGAAGTTTTTCAAGATGATTTATAATTTATTGAGGGAAAATGATTAAGAAACAAATTATTGCTGGCTTGCAGGTGTTTCTTTTAGTTAGTTTTAGCTTTGCGGTTGCGTTTTTGATTAGCGAGGAGGTTGGAGTTGGGAGTGCTGCACCGCCTGCTGGAATGGATGCTATTTACAGAAGTATGAGTCCTTCTACTGGAATAAGTTCTGCAGTTCCTGCGAACAATGTCATTCCCGGCTATATAATAACTGATGGAAAACTTAATATTTTGAGGGGTGGGGAATCTGTGCTTGCAGAAAGAGGAATGTATGCTTATCCTGGATTTGATGGGCAGTTAGTTGTAGGACAAGGTGGTGAAATAACTGGTGCAATTGGAAGTGACGGGGCAGCGTATACTGCTGGTTTAGGAGAAGGTGGAACATGGGGATTAAATCCTGTAAAAGAAGGTGCAGGCTTGGTTGGAACTGGTGGTGGAAATGTCGGAGCAGGAACTGCTCCAGCAGGCCTCAAAGGAATCCTCTCGGGAACAACATTTGGAACAGGTGGCGGTGCGGGTATTGCAAGCGCATTATTTTCTGGTTTAGCTTGGGGAGCAATTATCGGCGTTGCTGCGTATGGTTTAGCAAAAATGTTTGGGCAAAATGAACAACAAGCAAAATCTATTGGGTTGGGTGGAGCTATAGGCGGTTTTGCAGGAACAACATCTTATTTCTTAGCGCAACAAGGAGTATTGGGAACAGCTTTACAAGGGAGCGCAGGACTATTTGGCATTGCGGCGGGAGTGATTCCTGCTATTGTTATCATTGTTTTAACATACAAAAAAACAAAAAAAGAACTTGTGCATTTTGAGTGTTATCCTTGGGAAGCGCCGACTGGGGGAAGCAATTGCGAAAAGTGCAACGAGAATCCACTTATGCCTTGTTCTGAATATCGATGCAGAAGTTTAGGCCAGGGATGCGAGCTTATCAATCAGGGAACAGAAGAAGAAAGATGCGTTTGGGTTACAAAGGGCGATACTGCTGCGCCGCATATTGAGCCGTGGGCAGAAGCATTGAGTCCAGAGGGTTTGAAATATATTCCTGATTCTGGAATCAGCCCGCCGAATCGCGGATTTAAAATTGTAGATAATGAAGGAAACGAATGTTTGAAAGCGTTAACTGTTTTAGAATTTGGCGTTATTGCAGACGAGCCAGCGCAGTGTAAAATTGATTATGCTCCAAAATCCAGTTATAGTGAAATGGAGAGTTTCTTTGGTAATTCTAATTTGTTTGTTGAAAAGCATTCGTGGAAAATGAAAGTTCCAAGTCCATTTACAGAAGAAGGAGAAAATGTTCCAGAAATCGGAACTGGCGGAACATTTACATTTTGGGTGAGGTGCATTGACTCAAACGAGAATGGCGAAGAGTCTGCAATGGTTGTATTTAGATATTGCGTTGACGACGGGCCTGACTTGGAAGCTCCGAAAGTTGAGGGAACTTCAATACAAACTGGAAGACCTGTAAGGTTTGATGCAGACAATGTTTCAATAGAGGTTTATGTAAATGAGCCGGCAGAATGCAAGTGGTCAAGACAAGACAAGGCATTTGATGCAATGGAGAACGAAATGGATTGTTCGAGCGAAACCTACCAGCTCAACGCTGACTTGAATTATGTCTGTTCTGGAAAGTTGACTGGAATCAAAGACCAGGAGGAGAACTGGTTCTACTTTAGATGCAAGGACCATTCAACTGCGCCGGGCGGGAGAAATGTGATGACAACGAGCTATCCGCTTTTGCTGGAAGGGACAGAACCGCTTGTGATTAACAGCGTCGGGCCTGAAGAAGAATTTATTGGAAGCACGAGCATTGTTCCTGTGACGTTGACTGCAGAAACAGCGCACGGCGCAGACGAGGGCTCAGCAGTTTGCTCTTTCACAACAACTCCTGAAAATTTTGATAGCTTTGTTGCAATGGACAACACAGGAAGTTACATGCACAACCAAAGTTTAGACTTGGCTGGAGGGAATTACATTTATTACTTCAGCTGTATTGATGCAGCAAACAACAGAGCAGAAGCAAACACAACATTCAGCGTGGTTGTTGACACAACTTTGCCAAAGGTTACAAGAGTTTTCAGAGATGCAGATGTTTTGAAAGTCATAACAGACGAAGATGCAAAATGTTATTATTCTTTGACAAACTGCGATTACAATCTTGAAGACGGCTTGGCTTTGACGTATGAAAATCCTACAGAAAGATCTGTCCATGTAATTCCTTGGGATGAGGCAGTTACTTATTTCATAAAGTGCGAGGACTTTATGGGCAACCAGCCAAGACCAGACCAGTGCCACATTGT
>JAHISS010000004.1 GCA_018817905.1 Nanobdellota archaeon | reverse complement strand
CTTTTATTTTTCCGTCTTTCTCTTTTTTGTAAACGCTCTTCAGAAAATTTAATTCTTTTTTATTCATGGTTCACCTCCCATGAACAAATAGATTATTTACTATTTAATCTTTGGGGAGAGATTAATGTCTCTTGCTATAGGAAGTGCTATAAGCGCACAGATATCCATTTATCTATAAATCTCTCAGATCACTTTAATAAAAACATAAAGAAAAAAAGAAGCAAAAAACCGATCTACCTTTTTGATAAGGGAAAATATTTCTTAGAAAGTAGCATGAAACACAAAATTCAAGAGGAATTAAAGCTGAAGAACTATACAGAAGAATCTAGCACCGCTTTAATTGGAGACAGAACAAATGATAAATTTTATGATAAACTAATAAAAGAAATAAATAGCACTTACTTTCACGAAGACTACACTGCTTGTTTTATTCTATCAAGAAAACTGTTTGAAAATATGGTAATCGACATTCTAAGAAGTAATTTCAAAAAAGAAAAGGAGTTATACCAGGATCTAGGAAACAAAAAGAAATATAATGATTTCAGCGTTTTACTAAATAACCTAAAAACAAAAAGAGCAGACCTTGGTTTTTCCACTACAGAAATTGATACAATAATAGAAAAGTTAAGCCCTTATCGAATTGAAGCAAATTCTAAGACCCATAGCATAATCGATTTTGGAAGAAAAGAGGCAGTAGACAAATACAATATAGAAGAAACTTTTGATTTACTAAAGAGGGTTTGGAATGCCTAAATGGATTACTTTCTCAAACCTTCTCCACAACAAATTCCCCACTTCCCACCACCAAATCAAAATAGCTCACCTTTCAATCCTCACGCTTAGATCCTTTTTCCCCCGCAACAACAATTCCGCTCAAAGCCATCACAATCTCAATAATTATCGCTCGCCAAATTTCAATTAACTGGCTCGCTTAGATCCACAGTCGGATGCAAAATTCCTGCAAACTCCAGGAACAAACATCACTTAACTACCTCCACAAAACTAACTACTTCTTCCGATTAAGATTATTCTTTCTCTTCCTTCGCGACTTTCTCCATCTAATAAATCCCGAAAACCATCGTTATCATAATCAACGCCTGCATGTCTTGCTACTTCTCTGTTTCTCAATTTCATAAAAACAATTGAAAGTAGGAATAATTAAACTTTCCGAACTCCCCAATATCTCCGCACAGAAAGAAGAAATAAGAATTTGTTTTTCTGCACGTGATAATCAATTTCGCGCAGCAAAAAATTCACGTCAAAAGTTGCGCGAAATTGAACTAACTGGGTTGGGCGGGCGGGAGTAGAAAAACAAATTCAAAACATTCTGCGGAGAGACTACTCGCTTCTCAAAACAAAACCATTAAATATCCCGCATTTCTCTAAACAACATGACAAAAACAGAGGAAAACCTAAAGACTGCATTTTCAGGCGAAAGCCAAGCAAGAAACAAATACGACTACTTTGCAAAAGTTGCAAGAAACGAAGGATTTCATTACATCGCAAAAATATTTGAAGAAACAGCTTTAAACGAAATGCAGCACGCAAAGGATGAGTTCAAGCTTCTCGAAGGAATTGGCGACACAGAAAAAAACCTAAAAGCAGCGATAGAAGGAGAACACTACGAAAATTCAGAAATGTATCCGGGTTTTGAAAAAGAAGCAAAAAAAGAAGGAAACGAAAAAGCTGCAACATTGTTTAAAGAAATTTCAGAAGTAGAAGAACAACATGAAAAGCGGTACAAAAAACTTTTAGAAATGCTGAAAAAAGGAACACTTTACAAGCGAGACAAGCCGATAAGATGGAAATGCAGCAAGTGCGGCTACATCCACGAAGGAACAGAACCGCCGGAAAAATGCCCATCGTGCAAACATCCTCGCGAATATTACGAACCAGAATGCATGTGCTTTGAAGAAGATTGTGAATGTTGTAATTAATAAAATAAATAACAATGCCAAACCTAAAAGAAATCTATCGATGCGAAATATGCGGGAACATAGTTGAACTTGTGCATGTCGGCGGCGGAGTCCTCACGTGCTGCGGCCAGCCAATGAAACTTTTAGAAGGAAAAACTTCCGATGAAGGAAATGAAAAACACGTTCCAGTAATTGAAAAAACAGAAAAAGGTTTTTTAGTCAAAGTCGGCTCTGTCGAACACCCGATGGAGCAAGAACATTACATCGAATGGATTGAAATAATTGCAGACAACAAAGTCTACAGAAAGTTTCTAAACCCTGGAGACAAACCAGAAGCACAATTTGAAATACAAGCAGAAAGCATAACAGCAAGGGAATATTGCAATTTGCATGGGCTTTGGAAAAGCGGATGACTTCGTCAAGAAAAATTATTAACAATAAACCAGCGAGGTTGAATTGAAATCTTGGACGTGGAAATTATTATGTAAAAACCTCATCACCCAGCTCCTCCGAACGAGATTTATGAGATAATCATTTAGGTGGAAAATGTTTTTGCTATCTCAATTAAGCAAACCTTAAATTCTATCTCAACTAATGTAAAAAATGAAAAAACCAGAAAAAATAATGAAAATTCTTTTGAAAGAATTCAAACCGTATGCAAAACCAACTGTCCGTCAAACATCTGAAACAAAAAATCCATTCAAAACTTTAATCTCCTGCCTCCTCTCCCTCCGAACCCAAGACAAAAACACAGCAAAGGCCTCGGCATCGTTGTTTAAAGTTGCAAACACTCCAGAAGAAATAGCAAAACTGCCAATTAAAAAATTAGAAAAATTGATTTTTAGTTCAGGCCATTACAAGAAAAAAGCCAGAACATTGAAACATGTTTCTCAAATCCTCATAAAAAAATACAACAGCAAAGTTCCGAAAACAAAGGAGACACTCTTGTCAATAAAAGGCATCGGGCCAAAGACAGCAAACATTGTCCTCTCATTTGCATACGAAAAAAACGTCATCGCTGTTGACACGCATGTCCACAGAATTCCAAATCGCCTCGGCTTGGTAAAAACAAAAACCCCTGAACAAACAGAAATAGAATTAATGAAAATATTTCCGAAAAAATACTGGAAAGAAATAAACACAACCTTAATCTTGTTCGGCAAAAATATCTGCGTTCCGATTTCGCCAAAGTGTTCGACCTGCCCGATAAAAAAGTTGTGTCAAAGAGTTGGTGTTGAAAGGTCGAGATAGCACTTGTAGTATGCAGTTATTAATTCGTTTTTGTTACAACTCAAAGAATAGCAAGATTATTTCCCCACCCAACTCTCGTGCCCACCACCAAATATTTTTTGAATAATCATTATCAAATAAATCTTGTGAGCGTAGCGATTGTTAATTTGGCTATTTAGACAGGCGAACTAATTTTCGTATACTACAAGGTCAAGATAGCACAACAATCCTTAATAATTCCAGTTCTCTATTTTACTGATGAAGCTAAGAGAGATTTTTGCAAGAGAGTCCTACACGGCAATAGAAACAGTTCAAACAGGCGTCACCGGCGGAGGCAGCAGCTCAAGCAACTTTCCAGTGTACGAAGAGATACCTGTAACGCGAACCAAATTCAGACATCCTAAAGTTGCCTGGACCATTATTCTCGGGACAGTCGCAATCGGCGGATATTTTACAACTCCAAAATATTTAGAACACAGAAGAGTTCAAACAGAAATAAAACAAATAGAAGACCTGCGAAACTTTCGACAGGCACTTCGAAACGATCCCAACCCCAAAATCAGCGAAAATGATATTTTTATTGAAAAAAGTCTTAGAGAACTTTATGGCGATCATGTTTATGAAAAGATGTTAAAGAAAGATTTAGAAAGAAATTAGAAAACGGCTTTGTTGAAAAAGTCTGAAGTTGCAGGTTGACTATCTTGTTGGGGCTGGGAATTGGGGGAGGCAGGGACGAGCGCGTTACGCACCACTAATTTAATTCAACAAGGTGCGTGATCGCAAGAGAGGTTTTTCCTCGTAGGGGAAATATCAGCCATGAGCAGTAATTTAAAGGAAGGTGACTTGTCAGGAAACCTTGGTTTCCTACAAAGTGGGAATTTGAAACCTGCGCAAGAAAGATTTTCAACAAAGCCGATGATTAGATTAATTAGTATTCAGCTTAAGCCCCTAAAAATTTAAGCAATTCAAAAACAAGAAAAGCTGGCCAAACAAGTGCTTTCAAAACTCCTAAAACTCCAACCCAGAAACCTGTGGCTGTTGAAATATAATAAACTGCCGCCCCCAGAAAACCAAGGAAATACCCGCACCCCCCAGTTCCACCACAACTCCAATTCTTCTTCTTGTCATCCTTGCACACCTTACCAAACTTATCAACTCCCCGAACTTTAATGTCAATTTCCGGCTTCCCTCTTTTTATTTTTTTGATCGGCATGTTTTATTTAATGAATAATAGTATAAAAGGGTTTTGGTTTAATGGGCTTTATGTATAAACTTGACCTCGCCACATAGATCCGACTAATTCTGTCACTCAAACAGTTTTGACAGTTGGCTCCTTTATTAAGAATTTGGAGGTTTATCCTCCAAAATTGTTCTGACTTCCTGAGAAAAATTCGAAAAGACTTTCTCTCT
>JAHISS010000027.1 GCA_018817905.1 Nanobdellota archaeon | reverse complement strand
TTAAAAATTATTTCATTGAAAATTGTTTGAAAATTGAAAATTAGAAATTGAAAATTCTAATTTTTTGCCGCTATCGTCTAACGGTTAGGACATCAGGTTCTCATCCTGGAAATCGGGGTTCGACTCCCCGTAGCGGTACCATCAAAAAACTTTCGATCATCACTTTCTTTTTCAAAGTTGGTGTCTGGGGGAAAAGAAAATTTTCTGTTTTGCCTGTCCGCCTTCGGAGGAGAGTTCCGAGAATTTGGAACGGCGGAAAGCGGGGCTACGGTAAAAGTTTATTAAAAAGTGAAATTTACTTGCCCCATCCCACCTGTGCGCGCAAATTTTTTCAATCAGAGCTCCCTTTAAAGTGATTTTTCTTTCAAATGAGCCGCTGTTACTGCTTATTGCTATTTTTTAAGATTATGCTTAATGTAAGCCAAAAATTCCCTTTTCAAATTACAAAAGGCTTTATTTTAGCTAAAAATTACCACCGTTGATTGACAATTCGTAAAAAACTTGCTATACTACCAAGTCAAATGCGAATTCAGGAAACTTAGGTTAGTCGTTGCATTTTGGCAAGTTCTTTGTGAAATTATATAAAAAAAATAAAGGAGAAGAGAAGATGGAAAAATTTGCGGTTTATTGCGGTAGGTTTAATCCCATGCACACAGGACATGGGGCGGTAGTGAAGGATATGATCAGCAAGTTCGGAGTTGAGAACTGCATGCTGGTCATCGGGAGTTGCAATGCCGGATTTTCTCTTCGGCATTTCTTCTCTTACCAAGAAAGGCGCGGATTTATCAAAGCGGCTTTTCCTGAAATGAAGGTTGTCGGATTGCCGGATTATCCGACTGACGAGGAGTGGTTGGTTGCGCTGGACGACTTGATTAGTGTAACCGGAATCAATCCAGCCGAAGTTGCTTTCTTTGGTGGCTGCGAGGAGGACATTTTGTTTTTCTATGAAGCTGGAAGGAGCTGTCAAATTATCAACCGATTTGACGGCACCACGCCGAAAATTTCGGCCACTGAAGTGAGGGACTGTCTGATTTACGGACGGACTCTCGAGGAAATGATCGATCCCATGATTGCTGGCGAGATGCAAAACCTCTTTAAGCAAAAATGGGAGCGGTTTAAAAAGTTATAGTCTGTAATGGTTGTGGGTTAACCTGATGCAACGCATCAAACACCCTCTCTGTTCATACGCTAAGCGTATCTGATGAGTCTTCCGCAATTTACGGCAAGACGAAAACAGAAGCACCTTTAAAATTTAAGAGTGACTGAAAATATAGGAGGCTAAAATGATTAGATTAAAGATTGAAAGAAGGACAAAAGCAAGAACCCATGAGTCATATCTTGTGGGTGAGATTAGAGATAATTTTTCGGCGGAAAATATTCCTACTGAGACATCCGCTGAAGTAATAGAGAAAGTGAAAAACAATCATTTTTTCGATTACGATTATGTCTTAGCTCCTTGGATCAAACAGGTTGCAGATATGAAGGAAGGAGGTCTTTATAACTGCAAGGTTTTAAAGGTTAAGGAAAGCAGTCGTAGTGATGGAAAACGCCTTCGTCCAATTCTTGTGGTTTTCTTTATTCCAATTGAGATGGCAAAAGAAATAGTCTGGCTTAAGCACAAAAACCATAAACTTGTATTGGAAGGTGACAATTTTGTATTTTATCGCGCTTATCAAGAAACTGATGGCGTGGAGAGAAGTGAAATAAGATATGAGAAAGTCGCGCTGCAGAAGCGCGGAGATTCAAAAGAAAATTTCCATCATGAAGATGGATACAGCCTAGATTTTAAGGAAAGGCTCGAAGTCTATACATGCGGAGCTAAATACGAGGGAATGAGATTTTGTCTGCATTTTTTCAGCGGTGATTGTGGCCAAGTATATTCGAAGGAGTTTATCCCTCCATTTTCTGAACTTTCAGAGGAATATCGGAAGATGGCAGAAAAAAAATGGTGTGGACAGATAGTTGCACCAGGGCTTTGGATAAAAGACGCTTTTAAAATTTCGTCTAATGTCGAGTTCTCTACTTCTGGCTCCGATAGTCAGGAGTACATGTATTGGGGCGACTGGCGTGATCCGCTTGCTTTGGTAGATATTTCCATATCCCTCGAAGCCAGAATGGTGTCTTTGCCTGGTACATCAAAGTATGTGGGTGAAATGTGGGAGATATATTGTCCCACAGCCCAAGGTGATTTTGTCGTAAAAAAAGTAGAAACGACAAAAAACAAAAACAATGGGCATCCCGCTGTAAAAGTAGTTAATGCGGGAGGAAGAGAAGAAAAATTAGCAAGCAGATGGGCGGATGCCATAGGCGCTTGCGATACAAGGCAAGAGGAAAGACAATGTTCTAACTGTAAGAACTGGCATAAAAGGGAAGATGTTTCTGGTCCTTATGCAGTTACTTTCAATAGCTTTCACTACGATTACGCTCATGATGGGCGTAACAGCTATCATGAAAACAGCACAACATTGTTGCGCTTCCTTTGCCAATCATGTATAGACAAATTCGAACTTGGAAAGCTCGAGTTTGACACAGAGATAGGAAAATATGAGGAAGTAAAAATACATTCTGTTCACCCTATCTCTGAAAATGAGTATATTGCAGAAAAATACCTACGCAAGGTATAATATCAAGCCCGTACAAATTTGCTAATTTATGCAAATTCGTACGGGTCTTTTTTATTTTTTTAAGTACGT
>JAHISS010000003.1 GCA_018817905.1 Nanobdellota archaeon | reverse complement strand
GAGAGAAAGTCTTTTCGAATTTTTCTCAGGAAGTCAGAACAATTTTGGAGGATAAACCTCCAAATTCTTAATAAAGGAGCCAACTGTCAAAACTGTTTGAGTGACAGAATTAGTCGGATCTATGTGGCGAGGTCAAGTTGATAATGACTGTCTTTCGAATTATTGGGAGCTTCATTCATTTTTTCTATGGAAAATCTTGACGAAGTCAGATTTAAAATTAAGACAAAACAATCGGCTTTGTTTCCTTGTAAAAGCGGACGCCTTGGTTGAGTTTTCTTCTTGATTCTGAAAAAAGTGTTAAAATCGGTTCGCCTTTTTTCGTGCTGTCTTTAAGATGCTTGTGGAGATAAAGCCCGGCAGATTTGTCAGTCGGACAGCCAAGTATTTGGGCAAGGCGATTAATCAGCTTGTTGTTTATTGATTTAACTTTTCCTGAGGATTTTGCATTAACGCTGTGTTTGAATTTTGCGAGAGTTAGGGGCGTATTTTTTCTTCCTTGCGCAGAGATTATCTGCTCGAATTTCTCAAGAGCTTTGCCAGAATCAAGAATTTCTCTGGCGAGTTTTTCGCCCTCACCTTTTTTTGCTTTCTTCATCATTTCAAGAAGTTTTCCTGATAAGAAAATTGATTTTTTTTCTAAATCTTTTGGTCTGTTGTTTTCCCTCCTGAAAATTTTGTAGATGTCGAGGATTTCCAAAACCGGGCCGACAGAGTTTCCAATTGGTTGGTTGCCGAGGGTTAAAACTACCTCAAGATGCAACTTGAAATATTTTGAGATTTTCATGAAATCTTTTTTGAGTTTTTTCGCTTTGCGCAAAGAAACTTTTGCCCCTTCGCCGTAAGGGATGTCAAGCAGGATATAATTGCTCCCCGCTGCAATTTTTTTTGAAAGTATTGAAGCGATAAGCTGTGGTTCTGGGTCGACGTTGAGCATTTTTTCAACTCTTATCAATTTGTCATCTGCTGGAGCAAGTCCAAGAGAACCGCCCCATGCAAGACAAGCGTTTGTTTTTCGCACGATTTTCTGCAAGTCTTTAGTAGAAAGCGAGATATTTGTTAAAGCGTCCATGACGTCGGCTGTGGCAGCGGCGGTTGTTATTGCTTTTGAAGATGTCTTCGGGATTTTTATTCCTGCGGCAGCGCAGATTGAAACAACAATTGGCGTTGTCCGATTTCCAGGAATACCTCCGACAGAATGTTTGTCTGCGATGTTTTTACTTTTCCACTTTAGAACTTTCCCGGTGCTGGCAATTGCTTCGGTTAAATAAACAGTTTCCTTGAAAGTCATGCCATTGTGGTAAACTCCTGAAACAAAATAAGCGATTTCTGCTTCTTTCAAAGCGTTGCTCACAATGTCCTTGATTACTAAATAGATTTCATTTTTAGACAACTCTGCCCCGTTCATTTTTTTTAAAATGTAATGCGTACTTCTGGGTTCTAATGCGACTGAGATTTCTATTATCGCTCCCCGACGGACATTGAGGCTGGAAATTGCTTCATCTGAAAGGCCGAGTTCTTTTTCTGAAAGCAGTTTTTCTACGAGATTGACCGGCAAGAGCAGTTTTTTTCCGTTGCAAGATAATTGAATTCTGTCCCCTTCTTCGATGTTTAATTTTTCTGCAAGCGCGTTGTTGATAAATGCAATAGGCCGACCAGACTCGAAGTTAATGGGTTTAAATCTTAATTTCATTGCTGTAAGAAGTAAATTGAGTTAAAAAATATTTGTTTTTATCTTTTCTTTCTGTTAATCAAAAAAACAATTGCTACTAAAACTATAATGACTGAGAAGATAACAAGGTATTTTGGCATTTCTGTCGGCGGGCTGAGTTTTAGGGATTGTGCTTTTAATTCTTGGACATTGAGAGAAGAAATCTCAGCGTTCTTGGATATGACAGCGAATTGGGTTTTAGTTGTTATTGTTTTGTAGTTTTCTTTGGAGGCTGTTACTTCTAAGGTGTGGGTTCCTGTTTTGGATGCGGTTATTGAGGTTGGGAGATTGATGATTTTAGTTGTTTTGTCTGGGTAGGTTAGGGTTGCTGTTACTTCAGGGTTTTGGGCAGAACTTGAGTAGTCGAGATAGACTTGTTTGTTGAGGATGAAGGTTTTGGATTTTTCGGTGCAGGATTGATCTTTACAGAGATTTAAGTTGAAAGAAAAAGAAGGGTCTGTGATTATTTGAAATTCTTTTGAAACTGTTTGTTGGATTGGGCTTAGAATCTGGAGGTAAGCTGTGCAGGTTTGTGGCTCGATTGTGCTGTCTACAGCAAGATCATAATATGAATTTCTGTATGGTTTATTTGCCACTAAACTAACAGATTTTGTAAACTTAGGAGGTCTGGGTAAATTAGGGCAGTAAACATAAGGGAGATATGCTACTCGTTCATTATTGTCTGAGATTATTGTGTAATCAAAACGTATATCTTCATTTAACTCAAAAGAGTCTTTTGTGGCTATATCAACCTCAAGAGCATTAACTATAGCAAGAGACATTAATCTCTCCCCAAAGATTAAATAGTAAATAATCTATTTGTTCATGGGAGGTGAACCATGAATAAAAAAGAATTAAATTTTCTGAAGAGCGTTTACAAAAAAGAGAAAGACGGAAAAATAAAAG
>JAHISS010000001.1 GCA_018817905.1 Nanobdellota archaeon | reverse complement strand
CGACACTGGAATTGATGTGAATTACACGGCTTCAGATACTTATTTGCAAACTTGTTGGTATTCCAATGACACAATGTCCTTTAATACAACTCTTGCTAATTGCGCAAATATAACAACTGCTGTATGGAGCGAAGGCCAGCATAATGTAACTGTTTGGGCAAACGACACGGCTGGAAATGAAAACTCTTCAAGTGTAACTTTTTATGTTGATACGACTTTCCCAGTTATAAGCGACGTGGCCAATATTTCAATAACTGCTTCATCTGCTGTGATTAACTGGACGACTGATGAGCTAGCTAATTCTACTGTAAATTATGGTTCAACTATCGGCCTAGGTTCGCTGGAAACAAATTCTTCTTTTGTTCTTGGACATTCTGTTCAGTTGAGTGGTTTGTCAGGCAATACGACTTACTATTACAATCTGAGCTCTTGTGATTATGCAGGGAATTGCAATACGACTGGAACTTACAATTTTACAACTCTGGCTCAGTCCATCTGGAATGTCAGTATGGCTATCGGGGGAAATCAGACAACCAACACAGAAATAAATGCGACTTATCAAATAAAGATTACCAATGAAGGAAATATCGCAGACAATTACACACTTTCTGTGACGAATACAAATTCTGCGGAAACTGCTGTTTTGAACCAGTCGAATGTGTCTAATCTCGGTGCAGGAAGTTCGGCGAATGTCACACTAACCGTCGGAGATTCTTCTTCCGGAAACTATTCTGTTAGTGTGAGTGTTGTTTCCGACGTGAATTCTTCTGCGAATTCTTCTTCGACTACAATGACAGAGGTTTTGAGCGGGCCGGTGATTTCAAGCACAGGGATTTACCCATTCTCTGTTCAGAACGGCACCAATGTTTCTTTGTATATCTCAACGGTAAATGGAAATTATTCATGGGCCTCTATTGCCAAACCAGACGGCAATGAGCAAAACATTACGTTGACAGATGGATTAAATACAAGTTTCACAAACACAAGTCTGCTCGGGAGATACAATGTTACATTTTACGTTAATGATAGTTATGGGGCTGGGGTGAATTCTTCGCTAGATTACTTCGAGTCGTTTTTACCGGTTGTGTTTAACATCAGTGTTCAAACTTACAACTCAACCGGAGAAAACAGCACAATAAATATTTATTACAGAAATCAAAACATTGAGACAAATTTAAGCGAAAACGGAACGTATTCAGGCACGCTGCCGGATGCCATTGTTGATATTGAAGTAAAGACGCATTCAAACAGACTGCGGGTTTATTTGAGAGACATAAATCTTTCCGGTGAAAATAGTGAAACCTTGGGAATGGATAAACATACTTCGACAAGCGGATATTTAGTAACGTATGGAGTTAACACAACTTATAATTTTACTAATTCTACTGTGAAGATTTATTATGACGATTTAACGTTCACTACCGAAGGAAATTTAGGGTTGTATAAATGCGACGATTATGCATTCTCCTCGAGAACTTGTTCAGGTAGCTGGACAGACATTTCTAGTATAAACACTACGCAAAACACGACAGGAGATTACTTTGAATATTTAACAACTTCTTTTTCAGGGTTTAGCATACTGGAGACTGCGGCCGCTTCTTCAACAACTCCAGGAAGCACAACTTCTCCTGGCAGTGGCGCCCCCACCTATTATCCAACCGAATCAGACTTGTTGGGAGGTTACTCAAAACAGTTAGGAAGATTATGGAAATTAAATTTTAATGTTAAGAACGAAAGTCATCAGTTAAAATTAGATAGTTTCAACGTAAATAATAAAACAGCAACAATAACAATTTCCTCCGAACCACAAACAAAAACTCTTTTTGTTGGAGAAGAGTGGAAAGTTAATTTGGATAATGATAATTATTATGATTTGCTGGTTCGACTTGATAACGTGACCGCAAGCAGGGCCAATGTATTTATTCAAGAGATTAGTGAGGAAATTGAATCTGAGGTTGTTGGTGAAGATGAAATCCCTCCAGAAGAAATAATCATCAAGGAAATAAAAGAAGAAAATAATTTGGGGTTATACCTTGGAATTATTGGTTTGGTTTTAGCTGTCGGAGGATTGATTTTGTTTTTTGTTTTTAAAAAGAAGAAACATAAAAGAAAAAAGTAATTTCCGGTCTTACTTAGTTTAGCCAACTCCAACCACCCCTTCAAGACTAATTAACAAAAGAGTATCCCATCTTGATTCCATCGTTCCTTCCGAGATAATCATTTTACTAATAACTCTTTCCCATGACATTCCCCACATTTAATTCCCCGCATAAACTAATCTCCAAAATTTGATTCCATCACCCCATTAATTAATCATATCCGACCTTGCAGGATTTATGGCTTAATCATTTTCGTTACGGAGAATCTTGACGAAGTCAGATTCGGAGTTAACAAATATGGCTCTGTCCAGAGTTCGTTGATTTTACTAATTGATTGGAAACTCAAATGCGAGGGGTGGGCGAGCGTATTACGCACCATTAATATTTAACTCGACAAAGGTGCGTGGTCGCGAGTTTCTTCGTAGAAGAAATGCTAAAGGGTTTTGAGAATCATCGAAAAAACAATTTCGGACAGAACAGCAATCTGAGCAGCTTCTTTCGAACTAAATTCTAATAACTCTTCCCAACATAAGCCCAATAATCCGCCTTATCCCCACACATCACGCACCGACCTTCTGCCCTTTTCTTGTCAGGAATATTCAAAACCTTTGCCCTGCCTGTCTTAAACTTCAGCATGTCCTCGCAACCCGCCGCCTTGCACAAAGGTGCAAAAGCAATTTTCTTATCATCAACAGCGTTTTTCAACTCTTTCAAATTCCTAACCTCGACAATCGCACCCTTCAACAACTTTTCAGCCCGAGAAAACAAATTTTCCTGAATCTCTTCCAATAATTCCTCAACTCGTTTCTTCAACTTCGCCAATGAAACAACTTCTTTCTTCCCGTCGTCCCGCCTAACAACAATCACACTTTTCTTCGCCAAATCCTTCGGCCCAACTTCAACACGAAGAGGAATTCCCTTCAGCTCCCATTCATTGAACTTAAACCCTGGCTTGTATTCTTCCCGCAAATCCAAAATAACCTCGCTCCCAAGTTTTTTCTTTATCTGCTTAGCCATTTTCAAAACTTTTTCCTTTGTGTCTTCAAACAAAATCGGGACAACAACAACTTTATTCGGCGCAACAATCGGAGGAAGAATCAGTCCCTTGGAATCAGAATGAACTGCAAACATCACGCCAAGCATCCGCGTGCTTATCGCAAAAGTATTCTGCCAGACATATTCTTCTTTCCCTTCCTTATTCAAAAATTTAATTCCATACGCCTTTGCAAAATTCTGCCCGTCAAAATGAAAGTCCGGCCCCTGAATCGCCTTTCCATTAGGCATAAAAAATTCCATCGAAGTCGTGTATTCTGCCCCAGCAAACTTTTCCTTTTCAGTTTTCCGCCCAATCAACGAAGGCAAAGCCAAAAACTTCCTGCAAATCTCATCATAAATCTCAATCACTTGCTTCTCTTCCTTCTCTGCTTCTTCTTTCGAAGCATAAACAGTATGCCCTTCATTCCACAAAAATTCCCGCGTCCTCAAGAACGGAATCGGATGTCTAAACTCCCACCTCACAACATTGTTCCACTGATTCAACTTCAGCGGCAAATCCCTCCAACTCCGAATCCACTTTGAATACGATTCATACATAATCGTCTCGCTCGTCGGCCGAACAGCCAGCCGCTCGCTCAGCTTCGTCTCCCCTGCATGCGTCACCCAAGCAACCTCTGGAGAAAAACCCTGAACATGCTTCGCCTCCTTCGCCAAACTTTTCTCTGGAATCAGCAAAGGAAAATAAGCATTCTCAATTCCAAGTTTCTTAAATCGCTTGTCACATTCTTCCCGAATCTTCTCCCAAATCGCATAAGCGCCCGGCCGGAAAACAATTGCCCCAGAAACGTCGGTGTAGTCGGCCAACTCTGCCTTCAACATCAACTGCGCAAACCACTCGCCAAACTCGTCCTTCTCTGCAGTGATTCCTTTCGCCGAACTTTTTCTCTCTTTCACAGTTTAAACTAACAAACAAGTTTATTAAAGTTTATCTTTTCTCCTCCAGGCCGACTCAATTGACAATCTCCTTAACCCTTCAATCTTTTCAACTAAATTATTGCATTGTCTCTCAAGCACTTCACGTTCAGAAGATTCTGGCGCTTCTTCCAATTGATCAAGAAAAAAAGAATACCAATCAAATGCTTCTTGGTAAACAGTATCAATAATTCTGCTCGAAGGATATTTCCCCCTAGACAAAGCTAAGTCTATTTCTTCAGCCGCACGTATCGCATCCCATTCACTGATATAATCTGCTCTCATTTTTTCTCCTAAATTTTAAAAAACTTACAAAATAGATTACACAATCAGAAATTCCAACGCTCAACAGAGCTATTAAAACTTTCGGCAGACCCGAATTTGGGACAGGATTAAAGCCTGAATAAGTTATGCCAAATATCTCTACAGAAAAGAGCAGTATCAATTCTGTCCACCCTCTTCTGTCTAACTTTCCATCCAAACATTTTCTTATCTCCTCCGAAACAACTCTCTGAGT
>JAHISS010000026.1 GCA_018817905.1 Nanobdellota archaeon | reverse complement strand
TATCGCCAGACATTGAATGTCCGCCTCCACCACCAGAGGAAATATCAGAGTCAACAACTTCTACTTTTACAGAATCTTCTGCAGTTTTTCCATCGGAATCTGCTATCATTGCATTAATCTTTACAGTTTCTCCTACGTAAGATGTTGAATCCCAAGTGTAAGAGCAACTTTTAGAGTAATGAGCTGGAAGTTCTGTAGCAATTGTTGTGAATTCTACGATGTTTTTTTCTATCTCGAAGTTTGTTTGTGCAGTAACCGAAGTTAAAGACAACATTAAAATTAAGCTTAACGCTATAATTTGTGCTTTCATTTTTGTGCCTCCTTTCATGTGTTTTTTATTTCTCATTTGTGAGTATGAAAAATCTCTGGCGTGTTGAGCACGTTTACTTCCAGAGATTTTTTCCATGATATGTTGAGAAAAAATTGGTATATATAATTGTAGATGGAACCAAGTGGAACCTTTTACCTTGAGGGTTTTGTGGTGTAACTTTTATTTCTTCTTTCTTAGAGTTAGGAAGAGAATTACCGCCAAGATTATAATGGTTAAGAAGATGATGAGGTATTTTGGTATTTCTGTCGGCGGGCTGAGTTTGAGAGATTGGGCTTTTAATTCTTGGACATTGAGAGAAGAAATCTCAGCGTTTTTGGATATGACAGCGAGTTGTGTTTCTTTAGTTACTGTTTTGTAGTTTTCTTTTGATGCTGTGACTTCTAAGGTGTGGGTTCCTGTTTGCTGAGCTGTGAATTTATGAGGAAGAAGGATTTGTTCTTGATTTTTGTTTGGGAAAGTTAGGGTTGCTGTTATCGCTGGATTTGTGACGTCGGTGGAGTAATCTAAATAAATTGGTTCTCCTTTTAGGAAGGTTTTTGATTTTTGAGTGCAGGATGGGGTGGTGCATGTTAGAGGTTTGAATGTAAAACTTGGAGAAGTTTCTAATGTAAATGTTTTTTGCCTTTCTAATCTTGTTGGCTCTAAAATCACAATTGAGGCCTTGCACTTCTGTGGTTTAATTTCTTCTTCCAATATAAAAATCTTGTAACTATTTGAATATTCTTCTCCAAATTCTAGAAAAATCTCGTTTAGTTCTAATAAAGGTACTGGAGCATTTGGGCAGTCTATTTTTAGCAAATAAGTAATGTGCTGATCTTTCTCAGAAATTATAGAGTAGTCAAATTTTACTATTTCCCCCGTAACAAATTTTGGTTTCATTTCAATATTCATTTCTATAGACAAAGCACCCCCTATAAGTAAAATTGGAATTACCATCAGGATTATTTTATTTGCTCTCATTTTTTAGTTATGGCCATTTTAAAGGATTATTTAATGAATAGGTTGCATTAATATTTAAAGTGGGGTCTCCTAATATTGCTGTTGTAGTTAGCATCGGATGATTATTATAAGATTTGAGGAATGCTTCGCCTAAAGTTAGATTATCTATAAAAACCTTGTTTATAGTATCTTTATAAATAGAATTGCCCATTGCAAAAGCAAGGCTTACTGCCCCAAAATGCGCTAATCCTCCACGTCTAATAACTGTATTACAAAATGATTCGCCGTCATAACTTGAGCAGGTTAGGCATGCTTCATCAATGATTATAGAATTATGCAAATTAGGAATTTGTGAATACCTTATACCTGCCCAACTGTCACTTCCATGATCCATGTACATGAGTAAATTTCTGTTCTCGTATAGTGTAGGCCAATCTTCTCCTGGGTCATAAGTTATGTCACACACATAATCTTCCCCAGAAGTGTCTGTTGGTTCTATACTACAATGGGCATTATAGCCAGAGCTATTAAACTCTAAGGTCCAATTATGGGCAACCAGTATATCAGCGTCATAAGATCTAGCAAGAAATTCTATATTATCTGTTTTTCCAAAGTTATCAAAAAACAAAGCTCTAGCAATATAGCTAGAAACATCTGAAGAAGTTATTCCTTGGATTCTTCCAGATGATAAGTCTGGCATATGGTCTCCATCTATGTCAGCATATATTGTTTGGTCAAATGCAAATCTTGTTAATCCCAGCACATAAAAGCTACTAAAATAAGGAACAGCATTTGGTGCTGCAACTATTGTCAAATATAAATCACCCAAATCCGGCATAAGGCTAACTTTTGCATCATAATAACATTCTATACCTAGAAAGTCACTGCAATTGGGGACTATTTTAACTTGAATATCTGAATCCAATAGTTCAGAAGGAATTTCGAATTTTTTTGTTGTTCTTCCGCCTGAAGTTTTTCCCAATAAAATATCATTTGCATATATAAAAGAATTGCCAATATGCTTGTCTTTCATGTAGACTGAAATAAATTCATTTTGCTCTGGCGTTCCAAAATTAAAATAACTTGTATCATTAGCAAATGCTTTTGTTATGTTTTTTAATTCTAAATTATGGGGGCAACAATTATCACATTCGCAATCAGAGATGTATGAGTTATCTCGTAAAATTCCTGCAAGTGGGCCGTGGGGAGTCGTTACAATATTTCCATCTTCAAATCTTAATTCCAGAGTTCCAGGTTCAGGAGGATTTAAACCAATGTTAAAATAAAGATGGTCTTCTAAATCTGTAAAAAAATAATCATCCAAGGTCCAATAATAATTGTAACAATCAAACCATTGTCTTGTTAATAATTGGCCATTATTATAAAGTTCAATAGGAATGACGTCATCTGTGCAATTGTAAACAAAAGCTATCATCTCAATTGTATAGCTGTAATCTCCTTCGTAATTGTCTGGCGGATCTGAAACATTTGTTGGATATGGGACAATAGTAAGATTGTAATAGTCAACATCATTTGAAACGTAATCTCCTTCTTGGTAGGTAGCATTTACCATGAAAGTTATGTTTCCGATTTCTTCAAAGAGTAGTTCAGGAAAAATTACAATTTTTTTATGGAATGCTTGCAGCCCGGGAATAATTGTTGAGTTCAATAGGATTAAGGTTTCATCTTCAATTTGATAGAAATCAACCTCAATATTTTGTGCATCAAGAAAACCTTTATTTTCTATCCTTGCCCAAAGAACAAAAGGAGTATTTACCGTAACTTCAAATTGTTTATTTAATATCCCAAAATCGGCGTCTATCAATGGAAAGTAAGACTCATATGAAAAATTTACAGTAAAATTATCTGAAGCTGATGCATACTCTTTTACATATTCTTGTGTTGAACCATCAAAGCAATAATCACCTATTATACATGAGAAAATATCGATGTCATAATAAGATTTAATTGGATCGGTTACATAATAAAAATCAATTTCTTCAAAATCTGTTGAAGAAGTACTAATTATCAACTCGCGTTTTGCACTATCTAATATTGGAGCGTTGAGTGATGTTTTAGTATAAATATTCCATATGGGATTTGCTGATTTTTCTGGAAAAAATGATTCCAGAACACTAATCTCTAAATCATTATTATTAGTTACAATAATCTTATTAGTATTTGTCTCTTGAAAATATTTGTCTTGCAATTCATATAGCAAATCGTAAGTCTCATCACAAACACTTCCAGAAGGGGAAACATCGCCAACACAAATAACATTTTTGTTTTCGAATGTTTCAGTATTGTCTAAAGATGTTCCCTCAACAACAAGAGGGATATTGTTAAATGAAGCATAGGTAGAAGCCAACAAAGCTGATTTATAATCATCTTCGACATAAACAATATTTGGATAAGCCCACCAATAAGCTAAATAATCCTCTGGATAAATTCTTTGTATATGGTCCTCATTCAACCCCGCGCCAAAAGGGGGCTCTGCAATCAGTAAATCATCAAGTTCTTGTGGCGTTTCTCCAACAATAGTTAATCTATCTGGAGAATATTGTTGTAAGAAGTAAATTATTGAATCTGCGTCAAAGCCAGATTCTACAATCCTTGTTATTTGTAACTCAAATTCTTTTAATTCATAAGGTTCGAAGATAAAATCCTCTCCTCCCAAAGGTACGAAATCACAAAATTCATTATTGCATCCGATATCCAAATCATCAGATTCAAACTCTAAAATACTAGCAAATGGTGTTCTAAGAGCCATTTCAACCTGAACAGAGGCGTTGTTTGTTACCGATAAAGTGGTGTTAACGCTTTCTCCAAAGGAGAGTTGTATTCCAGGAATAAAGACAGTAAGGCCGCAATAAGGTTGGTCTCTACAAGATATTTTAAACATGTTTGAATTTAATTCAAATATTTCTTCTTCTTCATAATATATCAATGTCGGATAAACACAAACATTTTCTGGAGTTCCATATCCTCTTTGACACCAATCCTCATTTCCCGTCCACGTAGTTACTGGCACTAAAGATAAGACATCTCTCCAATTTGAATCTGAGATGAGGAAAACTTCTTTTTCAGAATAGAAATTTGAATCTTTTCCAAAAGCAAGTTCTGTAGTGGGAGCTTCTTGACAAATTCCTTCCCCGCAGGTATAGTCTTCTCTGCAGCAAGTGTGAATCTTTTTCCAACAGCCATCGACAAATTCGCAATTCCATGCGCCGTGTCCTCCGCCACAATCAGAATCGTGATAAATACATCCTCTTTCTCCCTCGTCGCATTCACCGCAGGAGAATTGTTGTTCTGGAACTTCTTGCTCTGGGATAGTTTGAACAGCTTTTTCAGAAGGAGAGCTTGACGAAGGAACGTCTAATTTTCTGTCTTCTTGCGTGTTGGCAAAAGCAGAAAACAATAAAATAATCGCGAACAGGGAAATTAGAATTGGCACCACTTTTTTCATGCAGATTAAATAGCTCTGATGTTTATATCTTTTTGTATTTTAAGGATTTTTTCTTGAGCTCGGGGTTTTTATTTTAATTTTACAGTCTTATTCTTCCCTTCGCCTTCTCTAAGGATTAGTTTCTTTTTTTCCAAGTTGGCTATGTAGCGGGAAAAACTTGCCTTAGGAATGTCGAGTTGTTTTCTTATTTCTTTCTGGCGCATTGATTTTTTCATTAACAAGTCGAGAATCTTTTTTTCTTGGTCGCTGATTAATGGTAGAATGTGTTCTAAACGTTCTTTTCTTTTTCTTAATCTTTTAATGATGAGATAGATGATCGCTACGGCGGCAATTAAGATTAGCCAAATAACCCAAGAGTAATTTGTGGTTTGTTTTAATTTGTAAGACAAGGAAAAGTCTAACTGGCCCGAGTCAATAATTGTCATGATCTTGTTGTCGATGTAGATTATATTCTGGGCGCCAGATACTTCTGTGATTGAACTTAAAGAGCTTGGAAAATGGATGTCAAGAAAGATATCGTCATAATTTTCAGAAACGAGGTAGAAACTCCAGGTGCCTTTTTGTAAGGTTATCAAATCTGAAGTTGTGCCGGTTATTTTGTTGTTTTGGGAAGTAAGTCCTTCGATGTCTAATGGAACATCTGTTTCTATGTTGAATCTTGTTTCGCCGTTTTCGTAGAGATAAATGTCTCCAGAGATGTAAGAAGCGGAGACCATTGGGAGAAAGATGAATGCGACTAATAGAACGGTAGTTATTCTTTTCATGAATTAATCAATTGAGGATGTTTTATAAATCCTAGTTAAGGTTCTGGCGCGATTGAAGTTAGGCGATTATCAAGCAAGTTTATAAATTCGCTTCAGTTAGAAAAAGTATGTTTGGAAAGTTAAGAGAAAAATTTAGCGGATGGTTTGGAAAGGCCAAGAAGGAAGAAAAAGAAGAAACGAAAAAAGAAAAGAAAAAGATAGTTGTGAAAAGAGGGGAAGGGAAAGTAGAGAAGAAAGTTAAGAAGATTAAGAAGGAAAAGAAAGAAGTTGAGGAAAAGTTAAAGGCGAAGGCTGAAGGAATTAAAGAAGAAGTGCCGCTGAAGTTTGAGGTTGCTAAGCAGAAGTTTGAGCCAGACTTGGAGAAAATTAAAGAAGAAGCACTTGAATCTGAGAAGGAATTTGAGAAAGAAGAAATTGATGAACGGGCTGAGGAACTTGAGGAAGAATTAGAAGAAAAGAAAATTAAAGAGGCGAAGGAAAAAGAAGAACCTTTGGCGAAGGAAAAAATTGAAGAAGAGGTAGAGGAAAAAAAGGGTTTCTTTGGGTTTTTGGCTGCGAAGTTGACGACGTCTGAATTGAAGGGAGGGGATTTCGATGAGGCGTTTGAGGAACTTGAGTTTACTTTGTTGGAGAATAATGTTGCGTTGGGAGTTGTTGATAAGATTAAAGAGCGCTTGAAGAATGACCTTGTTGGGAAGAGGTTTGGAAAGAAAGAAGTTGAGGGGAAGATTCTTGGCGCCTTGAAGGCGGCGATTGATGGGTTGTTGATTGAGCCACCGAGTTTGATTGAACAGATAAAGAAGAAAGATGGCGTGTTTGTGATTTTGTTTTTTGGAATTAATGGAAGCGGGAAGACGACTTCTGTGGCTAAGCTTGCTTGGAAGTTGAAGAAAGCTGGTTTGAGTTGTGTGCTTGCTGCTGGAGACACGTTTAGAGCTGCGTCGATAGAACAATTGGAGAAACATGCGGATAACATCGGCGTTGAAATTGTGAAGGGCGATTATGGGAAAGACCCGGCTTCGGTGGCATTTGATGCGATTGCATTTGCAAAGAAGAAAAAGAAGAATGTTGTTTTGATTGATACGGCTGGGAGAATGTATACGAAGCAGAATTTGATGAAAGAAATGGAGAAGATAGTTAAGGTTTCAAAGCCGGACTTGAAGATTTTTGTTGGCGAGTCGATTACAGGGAACGACGCGACAGAGCAGGCGAAGATGTTTAACGAGAC
>JAHISS010000025.1 GCA_018817905.1 Nanobdellota archaeon | reverse complement strand
TTGGTTTGTTGCTAAATCAGTTAAGAAAGACGGAAAGGTAATTCAGAAATCTGTTTTATATGTCGGCACAGCCGACACATTACATAACAAATTAATCGATCTTAAAAACAAATCTTAGAACTTAATCCTGTCCCAAATTCGAGAAACTTCACTCAACAACAACCTGACAATTTCCAGGACTTTCCCAATTCTTTCCTGCAAGTTCTGCGTCAATTGCTTGGCTGAAAGCGTTGAACGGACAAGCCATGCTCAGAGCTTTGCCGTTGATTAGGAAATACGGTGTTCCGCCAGCGCCAGCTGTTCGCGCATCTCGCGCGTCTTTCTGAATTTCTCCCCTGAACTTCCCAGACCTTAAACAAACATCAATGTCATAACCAATTTCCTGTGCCCACTCCCTCAAACTTTCCTGACTCAATCTATTCTGATTCCCAAAAATCTTGTCATGCATTTCCCAAAACGCCTCGTCACCGCCCTGTTCTCTAACGCACTCAGCTGCTTCTGCCGCCGGCAAAGCCATTTGGTGAATGCTTGTCAACGGGAAATCACGATAAACAAACTTGACCTTTCCAGTTTCAATGTATTTTGATTTTAACTGTCCCAAAGTTTCGCTCCAAAATCTCGCACAAAACGAACATTGAAAATCAGAAAACTCAACAACTGTCACAGGAGCATTTTCATCTCCTAAAAAAGCGTCATCTTCAGCTCCAACTTCCGAAGGTTCATCATTGGCAGAAAGTTCTGGTTCGCTCACAACATTCCCCGTCGTCCAAAAAAACGTGTCATCGCCGCCAAAAATAAAAAAACACATCACAATAACTAAAATCCCGAGGGCAAAAGTAGAAAACTTCCAAATGCTTTCTTTTTTTATCCTAATCGCGTCATCCGCTTTTTCCATGAATTTCAATAGCAAAGACACTTTATAACTTTTTTGTCAAGACAAAACCAGATTATTATAGTATTACTCAGTTACTAATTAGTTTTGTTAGTCAAAGAATAGCAAAATTGTTTTCCCACCTCTTCTCGCAGCCACGTATGGCCCTAATCACAACGTAATACTCCACACGTAACATGCTCGCCCCGGCCACCAAGCATTTTTACATAATCATTATCAAATAAATCTTGTTAGCTGAGCAATTACTAACTTGGCTATTGTTTGTTGTGTCTAAGAATTAAACAGACGAACTAATTTTAGTATACTACAAATCAAAATTACAACAGCAATCTTTAAATAGCGCCCTCTCCAAATTTACTAATCCAAAGAGGTTAAATGGGGAAAAACTGTATTTACTGTAAAACAAATATTGATGAAAATTCCGTCGTAGATGTTTGTCAAAGTTGCGGTCTCGGCGTTTGGGGCAAAAAAATGTTCGACGCCATCGTTGAAAATATGCAAAACGCACGCCGCGCAGGAGATTTGTACCAGGGTTCTGTTACAGAAACGCCGTCTCCAATTAAAAAAAGTTCTGGCCTAAGTGCAATTGCCGAAGAAGCCCTTGCACAGCAGGAAGTTCAGTCCCAATCTTTCGAAGAACAATTAGAAACTCTCGAAGAAATAAAACCAACAAAAGAAGACATTCCCCCCCTGATTGAACCAATGTCCGGGCTCCTCGAGCCAGAAACCCTTGGCCCAGAATCAGAAATGAAAATCGCTCCACAAATCCAACACCAACCAAACCAAGACACCCAAGACGATTCACAGTTTGTTTTAGATGAGCTTGACAGAAGTTTTTGATTTTTACCGCATTTCTCCAAAACTAATTAATCCAATCAAAAATAGTTCCAAGCTCCCACCCTCCTTAGATTAATAACAAAAGAATAATCCTCATCAATTCCATCGTTCCCTCGGAGATAATCATCTCTTTTTTAGACGAGTCTGACGAAGTAGGTTATGAGTTAACAATACGAACGATTTGTTGCGAGCTAATTCCATCAACAAACTTATAGAAACCCTTAAAAACCAAATTCCTCACTACTTTCCATGTTAAAACGCAAGAAACCAAGACAGAAAGGGAAATTTTCTTTCACAAGATATTTCCAAAAGTTCCAGCCAGGCGACTCTGTAGCTGTAGTGAAAGAACTAAGTTTCGAGTTCGCTTACTCAAATCGTCTGCAAGGCAAAACCGGAAAAATCATCGACAAGCGCGGCTCTGCTTACCAGATAGAAATGAAAGACTTAAACAAAACAAAAAGATATTTAATAAGACCAATCCACCTAAAGAAGATAGAAAATGTCGGAGGAAATGTAAAATGACAGCAACAACAGTCAGAAGAGGACCACAACATTTACACTATTTAGAAAACACAGGTCTAAGAATAACAGATGAACAGATTAGGATGGCTATATCCTCCGTTAGAAGGGGTTACACCATTTCTGACGGTGGCACTAATATCTATTTCGAATACGAAGACCAAAAAGTTTTGGTAGCTGAACGACTTAGCAGAGACGAAGATTTTTCAGCAGTCCCAGTTACATTAAATAGTAGCGTAGTTGAGTTAATCGCAAGGTCTAAGTTTTATGGGGATTGTACAGCAAGGACAGGCGCAAAATTAAAAGGCCATAAAAAATTAAATGATGATGATTTGTGGGAGATAGTTTGTGCGGCGGCAGACCTATCAATTAGGAGAACAGGAGATAAATGATCCACACCAAAACACCCCTAACATTAGTAGAAGTAAAAGAAATAGTTTCTAAGCTCGAAGAAAAACAAGAACTAAAAGCTTACCTAAAAAAATTCACCAAGCTTTCAAAAGACAAGGCTGAAAAGCTCAAAGAAGAACTTGCTGGTTTGAACAATTTGAAAATGAAAGAAGAGCACGTCGTAAAAATAATTGATTTCTTACCAATGGACGCTGAAGACTTGAACAAAATTTTCATCGACGTAAGTTTGACAGAGGAGGAAATAAATGCAATCGTTGAGATTGTTAAAAAGTATGGAAGTTGAAAATGACAGAAACAAGATTATCAAGAACGAAGCTAGAAGGAAACTTTAGTTGTAACCAGATTCATTCTTTTCACTTCACCCAAAAAGATTCTCACAACCCCTCGGTAAGTTGGGCGGTTGGTAAGATAATTTTAAATTCTTTAGGAGGAAGAAAATGGTAGGCCTGGGATTTTGTTATCCACCAAATGAATTATCTCAAAGTTTTTTGACTTCAAATTACCGAGTCGGACAAAGAATATCAAATCCTCAAGGAGATCAGATGACTGTTCTTGATCCAACATGGGAGCACACAGTTTTGGTAAGTAATTCTTGGAAAGACGACAAGAAAGGAGAATTATCTCGCTTAGAGGTATATGACAGAACTAGGATTTTTGGAAGGCGACCGATTGTGAGCAGAGAAGTTATGTCAACAGAATTAGAATTATTTCGTCAACAGACAGGAGCCCACTCAAGATGACAGAAAAAGAAGAATTCGCAATGGTCTTAGATTTTTTACCGTATGGTTATCCGATGGAGAAACACACTTCGTCAGTAGCACAAGCTATCGGAGTTAAAACTTTTTCCCTTCTTGAACTGATTCCGCGCCGAGGCGTCTCGCTCTCGCCAAAGGAAAAAGTTTATATAGGTCCGGATAAACGTGATAAGATATACTACATCGCTGGCAGACTTCACCGCGAGAAGCTGACAGAGACTGCAAAGATCCAGTTACAAGAGTTCGTCGAGAACGTGGTTGGGGAGCAGGAGAAGACCTTCGTTGACTTCTTCAACAATGCCCAAGCCATAAACACGCGACTTCATCAACTCGAACTCTTGCCTGGTTTTGGAAAAAAACACACAAAAGAAATCATGGAAGCAAGAAAAGAAAAAGCGTTTGAGTCGTTCGACGACATCAAGGCACGCGTCAAGTCAATTCCAGACCCCAAAAAAGCAATAGAAAAACGCTTCGTCGGGGAGCTGATAGAAAGACAGCGCTTCAACCTTTTCGTGAGATAATAAAATGGCAAGAACAGAAATAACAACGGCGCAACAAGAAACACAAACCAAGCAAGAAGGATTAACCAAAAGCTGGGAAATGTTTGAGAGAGATAGAAGATGGCATACTGAAAGTCCAGGGGAAACTGGGGACAGAATAATTTACACACAGGACTACACAGGGGGCAGTCAGAATATTATGGTAGGAACTCGCAAGCCAAATGATGAAGCAGAAATTACTTTCCGTTTATCTGATAACCTAACTTCTACTCTTCGCAAGTATAATTTAAGTTTGGCTTTAAACAGAAATGGAATCCAACCATCACATCAGTTTTATCCAACACGGCAAGAAGTTATAAAAAATATGCAAGAATATGCTACCAAATTAAATGATATTGCAGATTCATTAAAATAAAATGGCCTCCCCAACACAACAAAAACAAAAACCAAAACGGGAAGAACCAGAAATGGAAGAATCCTTAGTTAGAATTGCGGGAAACGATATTCCTGGAAGTAAAAAGATTTTCGCTGGTTTGACAAGAGTCAAAGGCGTTGGCTGGAGCATTGCAAATGCAACTTGCCTAAAACTTAAAATTCCAAAAGACAAAAGAATTTCTGAACTAAGTAAAGAAGAAATAAATAAAATCGAAGAATTTCTCAAGGCTCCGGATATCCAAGACTTTTTGAAAAACCGAAGAAGCGATTTAGAAACAGGAGAAACAAAACATTACGTCGGAGTTGACCTTGAAATGAAAAAGGACTTTGACATCAGACGATTAAAAAAAATAAGAAGCTACAAGGGAATGCGACACACTGCTGGCTTGCCAGTAAGAGGTCAAAGAACAAGAGCGCATTTCAGAAAGAAAGGTCAGGCAGTTAGCGTCGGTAAAAAAGCAACAAAGGGGAAGAAGGGATAAAATGATAAGAAAAAAGAAAAAATACAAAAGACCATTGCAGCCGTTTGAAAAGTCAAGAATAGAAGAGGAAAACGTATTGAAAAAGAATTATGCGCTGAAGAATAAGGCAGAAGTCTGGAAGGCAAAGGCAAAGGTCGATTATTTCAGAGGTCGGGCAAAGGAACTTGCAAAAAAACCGATTGAGGAGCAGGAGGTTTTGTTCAGGAAGTTAAAATCCCTTGGTCTTGAGATAGAAACAATTACAGATATTCTTGACTTGAAAGTTGAAGACATTTTGAAGAGGAGATTAGCGACAGTTGTTGTAAAAAAGAAACTTGCAAACACAGTTAGCCATGCTCGACAACTTGTCGTTCATAAAAAAATTCTGATTAATGGAAAAGTCGTCAGTTCACCGAGCTACCTTGTCCCAGTCGCACAAGAAAGTGTAATCAGCGTTAAAACAAAACAGAAAAAATCAAAACCTGCAAAGCAAGAAGCTCCTTCCCAAGAAGAAAAACCAACAGAACCAGATAAAGAAAAGGAAGAAGAAGTTAAACAAGAAGGAGAAGAACAATGACAGAAGAAACAAAAGAAAAAAAACAAGCTAAAAAAGAAAAAGAAGAAACAGCTGAAGAAAAAGTTACACCACAAAAAGAAGAAGCTAAGGAAGAACTAAGAGAAGAAAAAAAGGAAACAAGAGAGAAGAAAAAAGAAGGGAAGACAGGAATTGCTTACATCTCAAGTTCTTCAAACAACACAATTGTTCACGTGACTGACCTCGCAGGAAATACAATTTCGCGCGTTTCCGGGGGAATGATAACAAAACACTCCAGACTAAAAGCAAATCCTACAATCGCGATGTTCGTAGCAAAGCGTGCCTCAGAAAGACCTGTTGATTTGGGCTTTACAAAGTTATATGTTAGGATAAAAGGGAAAACGCGATTTGGAACAGGTCCCGGAGCAAATTCAGCAGTAAAAAATCTCGGAAAAAGCTTTGACCTAATCAGTATTCTTGATACAACAAAAGTTCCTCGCGGAGGCCCGAAGAAAAAAGGAGGCCGAAGGGGCAGGAGAGTTTAATGAGAGACAGAATCCAAGACGACAGAAGAACAGAACAGCTAACTCTGATTAAAGGAAATCATCGATTTGTTTTTTATTATCCTCGAGGTTATGAGCCAAGTGTTTTAGACGCTATGCATGACATGGCTGCTAATCCAGAATCGCCCTTTGATTTAGAGGATTTATCAATCTTAGACAGGCAGATGTGGCAAAAGTACTCTGCAAAAACTTAAAAACTAAAAATCCCTAAATAAAAAATGGAAACACTACAAAACACCAAAGAAAAGCTGGTTTTGAGAATGCCTGCAAACGAACCCTTAGCTAACGCCTTGCGAAGAAGTGTTTCAGAAGTCCCTACACTTGCATTCGATGAATTGGAAATTTACAAAAACGATTCTGCACTTTACGACGAAGTTATCGCAAACCGCATCGGCTTAATCCCTCTAAAAACAGAAAAATCAATGACCTCAAAAACAAAAATAGACTTCAAGTTATCTAAAAAAGGCCCGTGCACAGTTTATTCAGAAGATTTACAAGGTCCTGCAGAAATAATCCACAAAAAAATCCCAATAACATTACTTAGAGAAAACCACAAGTTAGAACTAACAGCAACAGCAGCATTAGGAATTGCAGTAGACCATGCAAAGCACATTCCTGGCTTGTGTTTCTACAGACACATCCTTGAAGTAAGCTCCTCGCCCCAGATAGACAAAATCGTAGAAAATTCAAAAGGTCTGATAAAAGCCCAAAAGAAAGGCGCGAAATGGCTCTGTGATTTAAACGAAGCAGAAATAAAGAAAATTGAAAGAATAGACAAAAACGCCATTGAGGATTCAGACGAACTGATATTCATAATTGAATCTTACGGAAACATGCCTGCTAAAGATATTCTTGCCGGAGCAGCCAAAGTTCTTGAGTCAAATCTAAACCAATTTGAGAAAGAAATCAAATAAAATGAACACCCCTAAAGTCGAAGTATCGATAAATAAAATGCTATCAAAAACAAATCCACAAAAAAGAGATTTAGTATTTAATTATTCTAAAATTTATCAGTTAAACTTTGGAGAAGATAATTTCTCAATGTGAAATAAAATGAGCTACCAGGTACAAACGTCAGCACAAATTAAAACAACGCGTTATCTTGACACAATTCAAAGAGATTTATGCAGTGACTGCGTAAATAATAGCGGCTGCGATATTCAGATAGATGTAAGAACAGCTGTTAAAGAGAGAATGAATTATAGAATTACAGGACTTGGTTACACAGACCGAGGAATTTCTTGTTTAGAAAGGCAAGCAAGATAAATCTTTTTCTGGCTGAAGAATCTCTGCCCCACGTTTCACAGCATTTCTACCAGGTAAGAAAAATTACCAAATAACCTAATCTTTTCTTACCCTATAAGAAAAACTTTAAATAGTATAAAATATTCTTATCTGGTATGAATAATGAAAAAGAAGAAATCCTAAGAAAAGCTGCGAAAGAGTATTTTGATTCTGGAGAAGACGAGTTGAAAAAAGAGAGATTTAATTCAGCAGTTGTTTTATTCTTTAAATCTCTAACTTCCTTAGCTGATTTATTTTTACTGCAGAATACAGGTAAAACGCCTTCTTCTCACACAGACAGGTTCCAAAAATTACGAGAAAATTATCCAGACGTTTATGTTTATTAGACAAAGACTTTCCGTTTTATCAAGATAGTTATGTTCAGATTATGACTAAAGAATTAGCAGAGGTTATGAAAGATGACGCAAGAAATATGGCCGAAAAAACCAAAGTTGAGTCGCAGTAAAGACGTATGTGACATCGTCCAATTCGGCTCTTCGATTATTGAAGGGGCAGAGCCAAACGACGTAGATGTTGCTGTGATATACAACAAAATCCCACTAAAAGAACAATTAAATCAATCTCAAAAAATAAAAGAACAACTTCAGAAATCCACAAATAAACCAGTGCATATTAAATCATTTGATTTTTATTCTTTATTTGACAAATCAAATTTCGCTAAAGAAAGCATTCTCTTCGGAAAAAGTCTACTGGATAAAAAATATTTCGCTAATCGCTTAGGTTTAATTCCCAAAGTTCAGATTTTTTACAATTTACAAAAATTAAAGAAGAATGAAAAAATAAAATTCAATTATTTGCTTAGCGGGAAAAAAGGCGAATACGGTTTGCTGAGAAAACACGGCGGGAAATTGTTGAAACCTAGTCTAATTGAAATTGCTCCAGAAAAAGAAAAAATATTTGCTGACAGGATACAAAAATTAACGAAAGAATTTGAAGTGAAAAAGATATTTTATTCCTGACTTCATTTAATTATTAAAAATGAGGGAGACAGGGAAGGACAAAAGTTCTTTTCTCATGCCAAAATTACATATACCCTCCCTAAAAGTAGATTGTACGTGATGTTAGTTGCAATTATCTCAAAGGGCTAAAGAACAAAAAATCTCATTTATTTTTCAAGCAAAGCACTATTTACAGATTCACTTATAAGTAAAATGCACGCCTTATAAGTATTATAGAATATATGCCAAAAGGTATTTAAGTAAACAGCTATCTTCACAAAATATGGCCACAAATAAAAAACATAAAAATGAAGTTCTTTTAATAGAACCTTTTCTAGAAAGAAGATGTTATGATGATTTTGGCGGGATTTATCAGGTTCCAAATACTATTTTATGTTTGGGAAGTTTTCTAAATGAGCGGAAAATACATGTTAAAATTTTTTCAATGGGTTATGAAACAAAACATAAGAGAAAATTTGAAGAAAAAGTTTTGAGAAATTATTTGAATAAAAACAATCCTAAGATTGTTGGGTTTACTTCATATACTGAACTATATGAAAACGTAAAAAGATTAGCAGCCATTGTTAAAAATTTTAATCCTAATACAAAGATTATTATTGGGGGGCATCATGCAATGCACCAACCAGCAGAAGTTCTTGAGTCAGGACTTTTTGATGCAGTATTTATTGGAGAAGGGGAAAAGGCACTTGAAGAATATTCACGAAAAGTATTTTCAGAGGAATCAACAACAAATATTCATGGGATTGCTTTTTTAGGTGATAATAAAAAAGTTGTAATAAATCCTGCAAGACCACGTCTTCGAGGCGAAGAAATACCCACGCCCGATTATACGCTCCTACCCAAAGAGTTGGTAAAACATTCTAACAAATGGCTTCTTACCACTAGAGGTTGCCCTTATGCTTGTAGTTTTTGTTCTTCCAATGCTCAATATAGGAGAAAGGTAATAACTAGACCATTAAGTTCAGTAAAGGAAGAAATTGAAAATCTCGCGAAAAAATACGGTACAAAAGAACTTATGATTACAGATTCAACATTTCAATCAAGACGTGATTTTAAAGAATTCATGGAGATTTTAAAAGAATTAAATATGAAATATGGCATTGAATATACTGCACAAACTCGTGCAGACAACGTAGTAAATAAGCCTGAACAACTCAAAATTATGAAAGCTTCAGGAGTTACCTCTTTAACAATTGGAGCTGAAAGTGCATCTCAAAAAGTATTGGATGCTATGAATAAAATGTCCAGTTATGACTATGTTCCTAAAGCTCTTAGTCTAATAAAAATTGTAGGCCTTGAAGCAGGAACGTATTGGTTAATAGGACATCCAGGATCTTCAAGGATAGAAGAAGAAAAAACAAAAAAAGCTATCCAGGATTTATTAGAAAGAAATTTGTCAGATCATTACGAAGTAAAATTATTTTTACCTTTTCCGGGTACAAGGTCATCAAAAGACTGCAGAATATCTTGGTTAGATTTTAATTTTTCAAACTTTAAGTTCGATACAAAAACGCCAGTTCACAGTTTAACTGATTTTCCCGCAAATGAAATTAAAAAGATATATTTGGAAATAATGAAAGTTCTCAATAATCATGGAAAAAGTAATGTAATCCTTGAAAAAGAATATCCTAAATAAATATCTAAATAAAATATCTTATTATATTTTTGTTTTTGACGTGTTGCATTCGCTCATTTGATAGAACGCCCTTGAAAATAACTATCCCTTCGGTCGACTTGCAGTCTCCTCGCTACGCTCTTCGAGGAGTTTAACTGCGATTAAAAGATTCCGCCTTGCAGGTTTCTTCACCCAAATCACTCCCTTCGGTCGTGACTTCGTTAAATTCCGATGTTAAATCTTCCCCCAACCCGAATTAGTTCAATCCCCTAAATGCGGGAGACAGGACTCGAACCTGCGCAAGCACTAAGCTACGACGGCCTTAACGTCGCCCGTTTGACCGCTCCGGCACTCCCGCTTAAACAAAAGAACATTTCAAAGATTATAAAGTTTTAGATAAATTCAATTCATCAACAAATCTATTCAAACCCATATAATCTTATTAACCTCTATTTTTTCTAACCCTTGTGAAAATCGGAATAATCGGGGGCAGCGGATTAGACGACCCAGCCCTTCTTCAAGACCACGAAGAAAAAGAAATAGAAACACCTTACGGAAAACCATCTTCTAAAATCGCTTGTGGAAAAATATCTGGAATAGACGTATGTATCTTATCCCGCCACGGCAAAGTCCACGAAATCCCGCCAAGCCAGGTAAACTTCCGTGCAAACATCTATGCGTTGAAAACGCTCGGCTGCACCCACGTCCTCGCAACCAGCGCTGTCGGCTCGCTGAAAGAAGAAATCAAACCCGGCGACTTGGTTTTCCCAGATCAATTCATTGACTTTACAAAACACCGCAAAAACACTTTCCACGACCAAATCGGAAAAGTAAAACACCCTGAAATGGCAGAACCGTTTTCAAGAGAATTAAGAAACGTCTTAATAGAAAGCTGCGAAGAGCTGAATTTAAAAAAACACAACAAAGCAACGCTCGTAGTTATTGAAGGTCCAAGATTTTCAACGCAGGCAGAATCTCATTTTTTCAAAAATTTCGCAGACATCATAGGCATGACAACTGTTCCAGAATGCGTTCTTGCAAAAGAAGCTGGCTTAGAATACGCAAGCATCGCAACCTCAACAGATTACGACTGCTGGAAAAAAGATGAACCGCCTGTAACCTTTGAAATAATTCTCGAAAGAATGCACGAAAACGCAGAAAAAGTAAAGAAACTAATATTGCACACCCTTCCGAAAATCTCAAACCAAGACAGCAGTTTTATCAAAAGCAAAATCCGAACAATCCCCGATTTCCCCAAACCAGGAATTCTTTTTAGAGACATAACAACTTTGCTGAAAGACAGAGAAGGACTAAACAAGGTAATTGAAGTTTTCTACAAAAGATACAAAAACAAGGAAATTGATTTGGTGGCAGGAGTTGAATCGCGGGGATTTATCATTGGAGGAATCCTTGCAAACAAGCTCGGCGTTGGATTTATCCCAATCAGAAAACCAGGAAAACTCCCGCACGAAATTATCAGCGAAGAATATGAATTAGAATATGGAAAAGACAGCGTCGAGATTCACAAAGACGCAATCTCGCCCGGGCAAAAAGTTTTGCTGATAGACGACCTCCTCGCAACCGGCGGAACAGCTCTTGCATCCTGCAGATTAATAGAAAAACTAAGCGGCCAAATCTGCGAAGCCAGCTTTATCATAGAACTCTCAGACCTCGGCGGAAGAAAAAAACTAAACCTCTGGGATGTTTTTTCTATCGTAAAGTTTGAAGGGAAATAATTCATAGTATATAATCTTTGAAAAATAACTTTAATTGCAGCCAGCCCCCCTTAAAATTAATAACAAAACATGCGGGATATGTTGTTTGGATTTGTGATAATTATTTGAATTAGTTAGGGTTTGGGCGTGTTGGGTAACTTTGGATAATCAACAATCAAGAAGCTCTCAAATCTGCTAATTCCTTCACGACCGAAGAAAAATCAAAATGCGCCAACCGTTTAATCTGAATGAGATTACCTAAAACGTCTGAACCAAACGGAGAATATCCACCAATTCTTTGAGAAGATTTGAGATTAACCTGCGAGTAACCTTCCTGTTTGTTTATTCGGAGTTCTATTGCTATCCCAGTTCCAGGGTTTGTATAACTAACCGCATAAGCAGATCTTCCGCAAGATGGCTGCCTCAACATAATGCTAACAAAGTCTTTAGAGTCTCCCAAATGAAAAGTCGTGCCAAGTTTTCTCTCTAAATCAGCATTTGATTTTATTCTCTCTCTATCTAAAAACGCCAAAAAGTTTTCTGCAAACTCCCCAAGATTTTTAATGCTAATTTTCATGTGATTCAATTAGATTAGGAATTTATAAATCTTCTTGTTCAATGCAGAATTTTACAAACGAAAGTTTTATATACTCTCCCAAAGTTACGAAAATCATGGCAAAAACAAAAGCAGAATACCTAACTCAATTAGGATGCGAACCTGTTGATTTAGACAGCCCGAGTAACGGATTTCCCTTAGTCTACACAGGACCGTTTAATGGTTTCACAGCTCCGAATGTTGGAGAATGTTTAATTGTTCCCGATTTTCTTTTTGTCATCGATCCAACTAATTTCGGTAATGAAACCTCCAATGATAAACAGTATCTTTCTATGGATTATTCTAGGGGAATAGAACTTAGACATAATTATTTTTACAGATGTCTTGAACGAGCAGCCCAGAGATCTAGAGACACATCAGGACATTTGAACGCATTGACTATGTCTGGCGAACATCCTGAACAGAGGTTATTTTATGCATCAGAGACCCTTAGGAGAATACTGAGAGAAAGTTGTATACTTTAATTCGGTCCGTTTAATTCTTTCATAAACTAAACAATAAACTAATTTACCAAGTCAATGAAACAATTATAAATCAAAAAAACCTTTAAACAAAATGTTCTTCCGCCAAATAAAACTCGGACCAATGGAAAACTTCTCTTACATCATCGGAGATTCCGAGACAAAAGAAGTTGCTGTAGTTGATCCTGGTTTTGAACATGAAAAACTCCTCAAAGAATGCGAAGAAAACAATCTGAAAATAACAAAAATCCTATTAACGCACGCGCACTTTGACCACATCACTGACCTTCCGGCTCTCGCAGAAAAAACTCACGCAGAGATTTACATTCATGAAAAAGAAACATTTCAAACAAAACTAAAATTAACCAAGATAAAAAACAACGAAATAATCCCTCTCGGAAAAATAAAGATAAAAGTCATTCACACTCCAGGACATTCGCAAGGCAGCGTTTGTTTTCTCCTCGATGACAACAAGCTGCTAACAGGAGACACGTTATTCGTCGGCGGAATCGGCAGAACAGACCTGCCCGAAAGCAATTCCGAACAAATGAAAAATTCGTTAAAGAAATTATCTAAACTTCCAGACGAAACAGAAATCTACCCTGGCCATGATTACGGAGAAAGAAAAAGTTCGACGATTAAATGGGAGAAAGAGAACAATCCGTTTTTAGGTGATTGATGCATTAACAGATCAAAAGGTTAATATCAAAACTAAATATATTTTTACAGAGTTTAACAACATAAAACTTAGCCTTTTCTGCCCAGCAATATCTGTCAGACATTGTATGCAAATTGATTTAGTTAGTTCGGAATTACACTAATCCTTTTGTTTTTTGCAGGAAGTTTAATGCTTTACCTTCTTCACCAAAAAGAAAACCCCAACAACTACCCCAGCAAGCACTACAAGTCCGCCCAAGATAAAGAACACCATGCCGAGAAAACCATCTCCAGCAGAAGTTTCATCTGTTCCTCCGGTTTCTTCTCCAACATCAGGAGATAGACCTGGTTCTTCCTCCCCAGCCCCCTCGCTATCGTCTTCTTCATCCCCACCTTCTTCATCATCAGTCACAGTAGCACTACCTCCTCCACTGCTACCGCCTCCGCTAGAGGGAGGAGTAACAGCACCAGAAGTATACTCGTAATATGTAGAAAACTCACAGAATGGAACTTCCCAAAGACAAGTATCCGCACTTAACAATGTCGCCGACGACGTTCTATCAACGCAATTCGCCCCGTTGTCATCACAGTGGTACAATGTCTCGCACACCCCAGTAAATGGAATCTTAATCCTGCAAACTTCCGGATGCAAATTATTAATTATCTTATCCCTTGCCTGCGAGTTCAAACCAACAAGTGTGCTGGTTCCAATAATGCTGTCTCCGCTCGTAGTCAAATCTCTCACCTTATCATTCAAACCAGTCTTGCTGACACTTGCATTCAAAAACTCAAAGTAAACTGTTCCGTCATCTTTCGCTAATTTAATATTTATAGCTCTACCTAATGTGTAATTCATCTTCATCCCCGCATTTGTCCCGCAAACAGCCCCCTGTTCATGGTCGTAAGCCCCATCTGTGTCAGTGTCATAAGAAACCGTCCATCCTGTCGGTTCTTTCAATTTCAAAACATAGTTGCAGAATCCGCAATTAGTTGCACTATTTGTCCTGAATGAACTGCACTTGCTCAAAGCACACCTATTATTTGTATCACAAATCTTCAGCTTATAGTAGTAATTCGTGTCACTGCTCAAATCAGAGCCTAATGAAGTTACACCTCCGTCATTGTATATCTGAATTTCCTGCCATAATTTATATTCCCTAACTGTATTATTCTTCCTGACCCCAACATCATAAATCGTTGCGTTCAAAGTCAAACACTGTGAATCATTTTCATAGAATTTAAGCGTTCCATTAACAGGTTTGCTCGCTTCAAACATCAACAAAGCACCATCAGGATATTCTTCTACTCTGACCCCTTTAACAACAGGCATTGTAGTATCTGAAAATCCTGCAATATTCACGCCAACACCAGCGCACTTCGAAGAAAACTCACACGACCAATCAGCACAATCAATATCTCCATCATCATCATCATCAACCCCATTATAACAGTCTTCATAAGCAACAAACCCCTTTTCCAAAATCTTTTCAAACTTAGCTGAATTAGCGCCGAATTCCATCGCCCCTGCAATCTCAAAATCAATTGCTCCAGGAGTTGCCCATCCAGGCCCAGCAGTATCTGTTGGAGTTGTTACATTTCCAGTGTTGCCAATTGTAACAACAAAGACCCTCATGTCTGACGTTGAACTGTATAACTCAGGGAATCTCGACAATTCTCCTTTTTCAATAGCAATCATTGGCCCTCCAAGTTCACTGCACATTTTCTGTTTCCAAGTATTTATCTTTATATCTGCAACTTTCCAGTTACTATTCTCGCACTTATAGGAAGTAAAAGTCTCCGCAGCCTGACTCGTATTCACATTCCATACTGACGCATATCTTAACTTAAATTCATATCCTACTGCAGAATTATTAGATTCTATCGAACAGCTACCTGTCGTACTTCCGTCTGTATCAAGATATACGAGGTACTTCACAGTTTCGGTTCCAGCTCCAGTTTTTTCTGAAGCACCTGCTCCAGGACCTCCAACTTCTCCCCCGCCGCCTCCCTGCATGTCCATAACAAATGAAGATAATTTTATCTTATTGCAAACAGAAGAATTACTAAAGTCATAAACATTAGCTCCGAATCCGTATGCATCACCCATATCTTTCATTCCAAACCCGCAAATATCAACGCTTGCCTGACTTATACTTTCTGTTCCACAGCCGTCCATCCCAAGAGGCACAGGCGCTCCTGTCTCCATTTGGTCAAACATTTGATTCATTCCAGCAGGGTTGCACCATCCCGTAAGCCATCTGCATCCACTCCCGCATAATTCCTGCGTCGTAGAAGAAAAGCACGTTGGCTCGCATCCTCCCCAATCAGTTGCATTACAATAAGCATTCTCATTGCACGCAGTAGCATTGCTTGTTAAACTCAGATTACTCCAGCACTGGTCCATTATGTTAGTGCAATAACTCCCCCATTCATCACTCTTAAACCAACAATTATTTGTTGAATTGCAACCACTAGCCACATCTGAGTATTGCCAACAATTTCCACCTGCATTCCAGTCAACCTCACACCAAGGATTCTGCTGAACACTCCAACCGCAGCTTATGTTAATAATCGAACTATTTGTGCATAACGTTTGGTTGCCATCATATTTCCAGCATTCAGCACCCATTGTTCCACCACCTCCGCCACCGCCACCGCCAGTGCTAAATCCATCTTTAGGACTGCACCATCCAGGACTTCTCCATTTGCATCCAGAAGTTTCATCGCAATTAGTTTGATTATCAGAATTAGTTGAATTCCAGCATTGTGCAGATTGCTGTTCCTCGCACCATCCGTTTTCAGCTTTCCAAACACATCCTGTAACAGCAGCACATTCAGAATCAGACAAAGTCATATTAAGACAAGCTGGCTGACAATTTCCTTCCCCTCCAGTTCCCCAACTTTGCCAAGTGCATGCTTGCGATGCGCTGTTGCAAGTGCCCTCTGCATAATAAGACCAGCACGCACCTAACGGATTATCGCACCAACTTCCCCCGCTATCTGTTCTCCATGCGCAACCTATAGCACCAACTCCTTCAGTTAATCCGCAAGAATCAACATCCATATAACTCCAGCACTGCCCACTCCAATTCACCTCGCAATGCGGCTGGCTCCATTCGTCAGTCCTCCAATTACACCCGTCTGTTCCAGAACAACTTGAATTAGCATCGTATTGCCAGCAATCTTTCATGACAAAATCACTATGGTCACACCATCCGCCATAATTAGTGCACCAGTCAGTGCCATTTCCACCACCGTTGCACCATGTATCATTCGTCCATACACAACTGCTTCCAGAAGCATCAGCGCACGCTGTTCTGTTCAAGTTCATGCAAACTTCTGCAATGCTCCAATCCTGTTCACACCAGCCGCTTCCTGAACCATTTTCCCATTTACAATTTTGAGATGTATTTGCATAATACTGATAACTAACATTTGTATAATTTTCAGCACCGCCACCAGAAACCATAAATGTTCCATTAGTAAAGTTTATTGTTTGGAGGGTGTAATCAACAGTATAATTCCCAACTAATTCACTTCCTGTCACATTAGTTATATTAACAGAACTTAAAACCCATCCAGTTCCTAAATTTGCTAATCTAAATGAATAACTTTCATTAATTTCATTTCCTGCTAATCTTGCTAAAGTAATATTTAATGTTTCATTAACTTGCGTTGCCCCTTGACATGAACTTTGACTCCCATCATATTTCCAACACTGAGTTCCCTTATGGTCACACCAGCTTCCCCAGTTATCAACAATCCACTCGCAACTATTGCTATTACAATCAGATTCTGTACTCCAGATAAAACAATCTCCTACAGCCATACCACAGAATGAATCACCAAAACATCCAGGGTCTGCGCAGTCTATTAAAGCATCAGAATCATCATCTTCCCCATTCCAGCAAACCTCAACAGTTCCGGCGATATTAGCAACACAATTTCCATCACTATCACTTCCTTGCCACTTGCAGCTTCCACTTTGATTTGCAATGCTTGTTCTTCCATTATTTGTACATTTAGTTTGTGTATCACACCTATCACAAGTATCCTCGCACACTTGTGCGCTTTTCTCTATACAGTATCCAGAAGTTGCAGTGCTGTTGTCAGCAATCCATTTGCAAGCTGTCGGAAAATAATTACACCAGTTCTCAGGTGTTGTGGTCCCATTTGTTCCTCCAACAGTTCCCTTATATGTGCATCCCCCGCAATTCGTCGCACTGCATTCTTCAGTAACTCCTCCTGTAAATTCCGCCTTTGCTTTGCAAATTCCATATCCATTTGAAGCGCCGCTGCTTGCTGTAAATTCACAGAACCCTAACAATGAACCTTCACATGCTGTTTTTGCAGTAGCCGAAGAATTATGAGCGCTTCCGTCTGATTTATACTCGCATGCAAAACACGCCTTATTACAATTCTTTTCATCACTAAATTTATATTCACATCTACCCGTTGGAACAGAAACGTTTCCAGCGCAATAATTTTCAGTTATCCATTTTCCTCCAACAGATTCGCACATCTTTTCATTTTCTATTGTAACCAAACTCTTTGTGTTATTTCCCCAAATATCCGCTGTCTTAACTGTGCATTTGGCGGGGCTTGTAGAGTTATTCCAGGTGCATGGCCAATACCATGGATTTGCTGCAAGCAAGTCGCAATTAGCCTTTGTTGCTGCATCCTCACAGGAAGTTTCTCCGCTTGGAGTAGTGCTTAAGCCGTTCCAGCAGGACGAACTAAACTCGCTATTCGTACAAATGCCTCCCTGCCAAGAGCAGCAAGTTGATAAAGCAGCCAAGTCGTTGCACAAGCCAGAATCATTAATCATTGTGCAGTTTAGTCCGTTAGTATCAATAGTTGCATTATAGAGGTGGGTTGCATTTGTATTGCAACTTCCAGATGTAGAGTTATCACAACCAATAATCCAACCACATTCTGTCATGTTATTATCAAAAATATAACACCCAGGATTCCACTGGTTTAACATACTCCCTGAATCATCCATACCAGACCAATCCGGAGCAGAACAATTTCCTCCTGCACTTGAGTTGCTCCAATCGTTTGCCTGCCACCAACAGTAATAACTGCCATAACATTCTCCTTCATTAGTGTAGCCTGTACAATTCGTAGAAGAAAAATCTGTTTCACACCATCCTGTTCCTCCAGACATATTCACCCAATTACAACTTAAACCATATAAAGTAGCATTAGCGTTACAATCTGCTTCACTGCCCCCAGCCATAGAATCCCAACTCCAACAGTTAACTTCATTACACCACCCAGAAGTTGTCCACGAATCCCAAATACATTCAGACCTATTCCCGCATGTAGCAGAAGTCGTTGCACTCCAACAGTCGTTTTGCATACAATAACCGCTGCTCCATGAACAATCTAAACCGTGAGTTGTACTTGCATTCGTGCATCCGGTCTGGTTTCCATCAAAACTCCAGCATCCAATTTCTCCGCACCATCCGTTGTCAACTGAACCTTGCCAATTACAATGGCTTGCAGCATTACATGCCGTGCTGTTAGGATATAATTCATAACTCCCGCAATTATCCTCCATACAAGTAGAAGAAGAGGTTGAGTAAGTGCAATTTCTTCCACTCCAAGGATCTTTCTTTGCATTACAAGTGTCTACTCCGTCGCTGGTGTATTCCCAGCAACTCTTTGTCATGCAACCTCCCCAAGAACATCCACTTGTATTCTGGCAAAGTGATTGGTTACTACCAATTCCCCAACAATCTGTACTTCCTCCTCCAGAACTAAAACACTCTTCTCTCCATTCACAAGACCTTCCATTTGTGTTATTAACGCATGTAGCTTCATCAGTACCATCCCAAATCCAACAACTTATCTGCATGCATTCCCAATTAGTTCCTCCTCCCTGCCACGAACAATTCTTATTAGCAATGCTCACAGTACTACAATCATCTTGCGTCCATAAACTCCAGCAATTCAGTTCTTCACACCAACTCCCCCAACTATCTGATTTCCAAATGCAGCCATTTGCAGAAGTGCATTGTCCAGTTGCATTGCTTGCATATTGCCAACAGTCTGTTGCAGAAACAAAACCAAACATAAAGACAGAAAAAACTAAAATCAACGTCGAGAAAACCAATAATTTCTTATTTTTGCCCATCATCACCACTTTTGTAAACGAAGTTTACACATTACAAACTATTAACTTGCTTATAAACCTTTCGTAAACTTTGAATTTGGGACAGGATTAAGTTCTAAGATTTGTTTTTAAGATCGATTAATTTGTTATGTAATGTGTCGGCTGTGCCGACATATAAAACAGATTTCTGAATTACCTTTCCGTCTTTCTTAACTGATTTAGCAACAAACCAA
>JAHISS010000024.1 GCA_018817905.1 Nanobdellota archaeon | reverse complement strand
TTTTTTGTAAACGCTCTTCAGAAAATTTAATTCTTTTTTATTCATGGTTCACCTCCCATGAACAAATAGATTATTTACTATTTAATCTTTGGGGAGAGATTAATGTCTCTTGCTATAGGTAGGTGAACTAACTTTCGCATACTGGACTTTCCAAAATAACAAACTTTAAAATAGTTGGTTTTTCTAATTCTTTTATGCGGGGTTGCCGGAGCGGTCAAACGGGACGGACTCAAGATCCGTTAGCTTAGTGCTTACGCAGGTTCGAATCCTGTACCCCGCACTTGTTGCTCCCGTAGCTCAGCATGGATAGAGCACCACACTCCTAATGTGGGGGTCGCAGGTTCAAATCCTGTCGGGAGCATCCTTAGAATTAATCGTAATAGTGGTCAGTCATTACCAGCCCATCTGGATTTCCAAGCATTTCTATCAGTGTTAATGATGGCTCTTCCCCGGTTTTAACCTGGTGAACTTTTCCAGGAGCAACTTCAAAAGTTCTTCCATTAACAAGAGTTTCCTCTCCATTAACTTCAACGAAACACGCACCTTCAAGGCCATGGAATCTTTCTGTAGTGACTCTGTGAAAATGTTTTGAAGTAACAGATCTGGGAGGAAGATATTGAAGCAAAAAACTTTGTTTCCCATTATCTTTTCTCGCAAGATAAATTGCTTGCGATCCCGCAGATTGCGAAACCTGCGGAGAGCCAGAGAAGTCAAGCCCTCTGTAAATAATTGAACAAGGAGAACCGTTAAAATCTATTTTGCTGCAGAGCAATCTGTATTGCCTCAAAGTTTTAATCGGCCACCAATTAGGCAAAAGAGCAGTAGCAATCCTCAAATTTCTAACAACGCCGGTTCTGCCTACTGAATCAAGTGAACATCTTATCAGTCGTTTTCCCTCTTCAAGTATGCTTGCTTCCATAGGTTTAAGTAAAAGCAGTAAGTTATAAATTTATCTAACTGTAGTTTACAGTTATTAATTCGTTTTTGTTACAACTCAAAGAAGAGCAAGATTATTTCCCCACCCCTCTTCTCGCAGCCACGTATGGTCTTAATCATAACACAATACTCCACACGTAACGTGCTCGCCCCCACCACCAAATATTTTTTGAATAATCATTATCAAATAAATCTTGTGAGCGTAGCGATTATTAATTTGGCTATTTAGACAGGCGAACTAATTTTCGTATACTACAATAAATTTATCTAACAGCAAACTTTAAAACCTAAATTTTGATATGTTTAGTAAGCGCGGTTGGTTTAGTGGTAGAATATTGCCCTTCCAAGGCGAAGACACGGGTTCGATTCCCGTACCGCGCATTGGGTGAGAACCCGAGGGTTCGACGAGCGATTTCACGTTTGGGCGGGGGAGAGAAAGAAGACGGCGGCGGAGTGGGGTCGCGAGCACCGTACCGCGCATAATTTATAAATCTCCTCCATTAGTTTAATCTATGAAAATATCAATACGAAAAGGATTTGGTTTTGGTTTGACTTCTGGGATTATTACAACTCTCGGTTTAATTATCGGTCTCAACTCTGGAACCCATTCTAAAACAGTAGTCATCGGAGGAATAATGGTCATAGCAATAGCAGATGCTTTTTCCGACGCATTAGGAATCCACATCTCAGAAGAATCTGGAAGCAAGACAACAACTCAAAAAGAAGTATGGGAAAGCACAATCTCTACTTTTTTATTCAAACTTATTTTCGCTTTAATGTTTATCATTCCATTACTCCTTTTAGAACTAAGAACAGCAGTAATAACAAGCACAATCTTAGGTTTTTTCTTACTTGCAATATTCAGTTTTTACATTGCAAGGGAAAAGAAACTAAACCCAACAAAGTCGGTAGTAGAACATATCGCTATTGCAACAATTGTTATAATTCTCACAAATTTCATAGGAAAATGGTCTGCTAATTTAATTTAATCCAGAAAACCGAATGTCGTGGTAATCCTTAAAAACCCTCTTTTTCTATCTCACCCATGGAAAAAAACTTGTACGATAAAAGTTACAAATTCCTTTTGTTAATCCCAATCGCTATGTTGCTCATCTCAGTGGTTTACCTTTGGAATTTCCAAAACCAGCACGGCGACATAATTTACAAAGACGTAACTCTTACCGGCGGAACAACAATTACAGTTTTAGACGCAAACGCCAACATCGAAGAAGTAAAATCATCTTTGATTGAAGAATTTCCCGACTTGAAAATTAGAGGCATCTCTGATTTCATGACCAATGAACAAAAAGGATTTCTTCTTGAAACAAAAGCAGGCGCAGAAGAAATAAAATCAGCACTTGAATCTTTTCTACAATACGAACTCACTCAGGAGAACTCTTCAGTTGAATTCTCTGGTTCCACTTTGTCCGAAGGATTTTACCACCAGTTAAGATTAGCGATTTTATTAGCATTTATTTTCATGGCAATCGTCGTCTTCATAATTTTTAGAACAATCGTCCCGAGCGCAGCAGTAATTCTCGCCGCACTTTCAGATATTGTTATGACAATAGCCGTCGTCAACTATTTCTCCATGTCTTTGTCAACTGCAGGAATTGTCGCATTTCTCTTACTCATAGGTTACTCAGTTGACACCGACATTCTTCTGACAACGCGCGTTTTGAAAAAAAGAGAAGGCGAAATAAACGATCGTCTTTTCGGAGCGCTAAAAACCGGCGTAACAATGACCTTGACTTCAATCGTAGCAATTTCAGTTTCGCTGCTAATAGTCTACAACTCTTCGGAAATCCTGCGCCAGATGTTCACAATTCTTTTAATCGGCCTCGGCTTCGACCTTTTTAACACATGGTTTGCCAACGCCGCAATCTTAAAATGGTATGCTGAGAAAAAGGAGGGCAGAGGATGAAAATCGGATTCAGGCTGTGGCTCTTAATCGTCGTCCTGCTAATTTCCCTGCTCGCAATAAAACCAAGTTTCGATTCTGGCGTAGTTGTCACGTCTGTTGAAAAAAATTCTTCAATTTTTGAACAAGGCCTGAGACAAGGACAAATAATCAAAGTAATAAACGGGCAAGAAATAGAAACAATAGAAGAATACTCCGAAGTAATGAAAAATCTTTTTGCAGACGGTTTGGAAAAACGCATTGACATAACAACAAAAGATAACGAGTTCACAATTCTTACAAACGAGACATTAGAAATAACAGTCGGAGATGTTCCAAGAACAAGGATTCAAACCGGCCTTGACTTGCGAGGAGGATCTCGTGCCTTGGTCCAGCCAGATGTTGCTGTTACAGAGTCAGAACTTCAAGACCTTGTTGCAATAAGCAGAAACCGTTTCAACGTTTACGGTTTAAGCGACGTGAACATAAAAGGAATAACTGACTTGGCTGGAAACAGATTCATGTTGGTAGAAGTTGCAGGAGCAACACCTGCAGATTTAGAACAGTTAATAGGGCAGCAGGGAAAATTCGAAGCAAAGGTCGGCAACGTCACAGTTTTTGAAGGCGGAAACAAAGACATCAGCGACGTCTGCAGAAACGATGCCACCTGCGCCGGCTTGAGAGAATGTTTCCAAGTTGAAGGAGGTTATGCTTGCAATTTCGCGTTTGCTGTTTACTTAAAAGAAGAAGCTGCACAAAAACACGCAGACGTCACAAGAAATCTTTCCTTAGATGAAACAGGACAGCACCTTAGCGAAAAGCTTTACCTTTTTGTCGATGACAAAGAAGTAGACTCATTGTCAATCAGCAGCAACCTTCGCGGACAAGTCACAACGCAAATTTCAATTCAGGGTTCTGGCTCTGGTCCGACAAGGGAAGACGCAATCGCAGATGCAAAAGATTCAATGAACCGTCTGCAAACAGTCCTCCTGACAGGAAGTCTCCCTTACAAACTGGAAATTGTAAAACTCGACACAATATCACCCTCGCTCGGCAAAAACTTTATTTACTCAATCTTCACAGCAGTTATCGCCGCAATTTTAGTAGTGTCATTAGTTGTTCTTGTTCGTTACAGAAAAATAAAAATTTCTCTCGCTTTGTTATTAACTTCATTTTCGGAATTAGTCATCATTCTTGGAGTCGCAGCCATAATTCGCTGGAACCTTGACCTGCCTTCCATCGCCGGAATCCTCGCAACAATCGGTACAGGCGTAGACCAGCAAATAATAATCTTAGATGAAGCAGGCCGCAGCAAATCCCTCTCCATTAAAGAAAGAATCAAAAGAGCATCGACGATTATCCTCTCCGCATACTTGACGCTTTTAGCTGCAATGATCCCACTTTATTGGGCGAGCGCAGGCCTTTTCAAGGGTTTCGCCCTGACAACAATCATCGGAGTAACTGCCGGCGTTCTGATAACCCGTCCTGCATTTGCAGAAATTGTCAGAAGGATTGAGGGATAAGATGCTATACAAAAACATTCCCGAGGAAGAATACAAAAAATTTTGGAAAAAATTCCGATTTGCTGCGTTGATGTAGTAGTCAAAAGCAAAAAAGGAGTTCTAATTATTCTTAGGAATGATGAACCTGGAAAAGGTGCATGGGCGATTCCAGGAGGGAGAGTCTGTAAAAATGAAAAACTGGAAGATGCAGCAAAAAGGAAAGCATTAGAAGAAACAGGTCTAAAAATTAAAGTTGTAAAACAATTAAGAGTTGAAGAAACAATGTTTGAGCAAGGGCCCTTTGAAAAAATTGATGGCGGAGTCCACACGATAAACATGACCTATTTAGTGGAACCAATTGAGGAAAATGCAGCAATCCAGCTTGATGGAACAAGCTCTGAATACAAATGGATAAAAAGTTTAGAAGCCGAGCCTAATATCCATGTCTATCCAAGGAAAGTTTTAGAAGATTCTGGTGTCTTCAATTAAAATGTATCCAACGTGGCATGCACTATTCCTCGGTTTTATAATTGGTTGACTACGTCAAGGACCATTCAAATTTTGAAATATAATTTTTGAAAAAATAGATTTAATTGCAGCCATCTCTCGCAGCCACGTATGGAATTAATAATAACACAATACTCCACACGCAACATGCTCGCCCCCCATTAAATAATAAAATCAATCAGAAGCACAATGCTGGTTGGATTTGTGGATAACTGTTAGGGCGGGTTGGGTAACTATATTCCACATTGTAACAAAAAATTAATAATCACTTATCTCAGTATCTCCGCACGGGAATTTTTTAGGACGTTTTGCTTCCCACCCAACTCCCCGAGTCAATTCTTATTTGTTGTTTTTTACTAAACTGTCTCGGTTCGCCCGCCTTTTGGTCCAAATCGCGCACTGTTTCCGACGCTGAATTTTTTTTGTGCACGATTTGGGAAATTTGCTGCAAAACGTCAGATTATATTTCAGCTTGTGCGGAGATAGTGTATTTAACTAAAACTATTTAAACAATGTATTTTTTCGAGATAAATGAAAATAGGAATTCTCGGAGTAGGAATAGTCGGAAGCGCAACTGCAAAAGTTTTTGGGAAAGCTAACGAAGTTTTTCCTTACGACCGTTACAAAACCGAATACAACTCCCAAGTCCAATTATCAAATCTAGTAGCAAACTCAGAAGTTATTTTTATCTGCGTTCCGACTCCAATGAAAAAAAGCGGCGAAATGGATTATTCTGCAATTTATGATTCCTTGGAAAAAATAAAAAAAGAATCAGAAAGCCAGGGAAAAAATCCCGCAGAAATAATAATCGTAATACGTTCGACTGCTGTTTCCGGAACAACAGATAAGTTCGCAGAACAATTCCCATTCAGGTTTGCTTTTAATCCAGAGTTTTTGACAGAAAAAAATGCTATTAAGGACATGGAAGAAACAGACCGCGTTGTCCTCGGAGTCAGCGACGAACAAACAAAACAAAAACTCTACGAGTTATACAAAGCACTTTTCCCAAATGCAAAATATGTTTTTGTCGACAGAAAAACAGCAGAAATGATAAAATACGCAGCAAATGTAACCCTCGCCTCGCAAATCGCAGTCGCAAATGAACTCTACCAAATCTGCCAAAAACTTAGAATAGATTACGAAACAGTCAAACAAACAATTTTATTGGACAACAGAATCGGCACAAATATCAGCGTGCCAGGCCACGACGGAGATTTTGGTTTTGGAGGAAAATGTTTTCCAAAAGATCTTAACGCATTAATTTATTTAGCAAGAGAACATGGTTACCGCCCGCATTTGTTCGAATCTGTCTGGATGCTCAACGAAAAACTCAGAAAAAATAAAGACTGGCTCGGCATTCCAGGAGCAGTTTCCGAAAATAAAGATTTCAGCGAGAATGTCAAGCAAACCCTTTAACTTAACATTTCAAACGCAGGATATTACGACAAGATAATAGCAATTAATATCTTCATAGTTTATCTTATTTAATTAATGATTAATAATACAATAATTTTGAAGGGCTGGGTGGTAAATTCTGCAATTTGAATTAACTAACTGTTAGGTTATGAATTAGACTTAACAGAGAACGATACTGTCAACTATTCGTCATCTCTGTGTTTTGTCCAATATTTTATGAGATTAAATAGTTTCATCCTTCCAAGTTTCAAGTCAACGCCTGCCTTTTCAGCTGGCGTTTTTCCTCCAAGTTCTTGATGAGGATTTACAAA
>JAHISS010000023.1 GCA_018817905.1 Nanobdellota archaeon | reverse complement strand
GTTCCTGTGCTTGATACACTGCCGCTTAAGCTTGTGTAAATATCCATTGCACTGACAAGGTCGACTGATGCAGCTGGGTGACTTCCGTAAACAATTGCTGCATCTGCCACACCTGCACTACTAACAAAAGGTTGTGGATAAGTTGTTGCAGCAGCCAAACCGACTGTAGAACTTAACATTACTGCGCTAGCCAATACGCTCGCAATTTTTTTAAATTTATACATTTTTTTAACCTCCTTTCATCTTTACTTATTGGCAGTCCCGCAGGACATCCTCTTTGAGGAGGCTGCGTTTAACAGCAACCTGCCAAATGTCGTTTTGAGTTTGACTCACGACGGTATAACCTAATAAGGTTAGAATGTGGAACAATTTTTTCTTTAAAAAGCTTTCGCTGATTTGTTGTATATTTTGATTTGCAACAAAGGGGGGATGGGTTTTGCTTTTAAAGGTTGTGTTCCCACTTTATCGTTAAACAGCGGATTTCTTTCGGGGGATTTTGACTATTTTGAGATGTATGGCTTTTTATCCAATATATTAAGAAACGGAACATATAAATACTTAATAGATATTGTAGATGTGTAGTTAAAGATGCCATACATCAAAATTTCGCGAGAAATCTGAGTGGTGTTGAAAACAAAAGATAAAATGGCAGATAAATCAAAAACAAGAGAAATAACAATTATCGACGAGGGTGGAACGTTTAATGCGATTCTTAGGAGGTTTACTGGAAGCAAGGACTATGACTTTGAAGGTCTTGGTGTTTTGAGAAAGTTGCTGAGCAATGAAAAGGCAAGATTGCTCCATACAATTAAGAAAAAAAAGCCAGGGTCGATTTACGGACTTGCAAAATTGCTTGGGAGAGATTTTAAATCTGTGAGTGATGATATAAAGTTGCTGGACAAGTTTGGATTTGTTGACATGATTTCTGAAAAAACTGGAAAAAGAGAACGTTTGAAGCCGGTTTTAGCTGTTGATTCTATGCACATTCATATAAAGTTGTAGTTAAATTTTACAGTTATTAATTCGTTTTGCTGCAAGCACAATTTAATTCGACTCAATCCAAACTCTGGAACATTTAGATAAAATCAAAAGACAATCATTATCAACAACACAACAACAGAAGCGATATTCTACTCGTAGATTTCTTTTCGATTAACTATAAACTACTGCCCCTACTCCAAACTTATGTCAATTAACCTTGTGTAAGCCCAACAGAAATGTTACCCTTTCACAGATTACAATGCTTTGATTATTTTACCGAATACAGATTAATAATAAACCACAATATGCTGAGATATTATCTTTACAGGGCTCTTCCTTTACAATTTGATTATTAGTAAAATCAATAACCTCTTCGATTAATTTCTTATTACTGTTATTTAGAAGGTAACAAATGTCATGAACCTACACATATGTCAATTAACCTTTGTTCAGCTATATCTCTTTACAGTAACTGAAAAACTGTTTTCTCATTTTTATCGTTTTTATCGTTGGAAATTATGTTAAACCAGATGACTATTACTGATGTTTGACAAGTTACCCCGCCCACAACAGATTTAACTAACCAAATAGTTATCCACAAATCCAATCAGCATATCCAGATTGATTTATTATTAATTCAATGGCTGGCTGTAAAGTTATTTTTTTAAAATTATATGCTAATATTTAATCATAAAATTAGGAATTAGACTTTACAGCAGCGATTCACATTCAAGAGTAAATCTCAAGACGAAGTGTGATTCCTCCTGGCAGGGGTTTTTCTGCTGCTCTGATGATATCTGTTGAAGGTGGCTTGGCAATTGTCGTCGGACCGCCCATATTGTCTAAAACTGCGTCTGGTCCGTTTATCTCTTTTACAATGCTTAACTGATAGCCCTTTGTCGGGCTGTTTTCTTCAAAACGCCAGCTTGACTCAATTAAGTCTATAAAAGTTTCGCGCAAAACATCACAGCTTTTTTCTCCAACGCAGTCTTTCCCTTCCTGACATCTTGTGATTAATTCTTTTACTGAAAGAAGGTTGCCACTTATTCGGCAGGTTGTAGTGTATTGAAAAGCTGCTTCAAGAAACTGCGAGATTTCGACGCTGTCAACTGGTTCTGCATTTGCGTTTTTCCTCAGATAAATCCCCAAGAAAACAACGAAAATCACAGCTACAACTAACATAATCAAAACAAATCCAACCATTTCTTCTTGGGCTTTTCTTTTCATTTTACTCGGGTATCTTTGCTAATGCGTGGATTATTCCGAGCTCGTATTTGTAGTCTTGGGTTTCACGGTCCCACCTTGCTAAAGCAACAAACGCAATTTTAGTTCCAGTTGGTTCAACATTTCCAATGATTACTAAGTCTTCTCTTGGCTCTGGAGAGATTCTTTCAATTACTAAATAATCTAAGTTCCAGAATTTCTTGTAAGCAAGCGATTCCGAAAGCTCGCGTGCTTTGTCGTAATCTATGCAAGACGAGCAACCGCTTCCTGCTGTGAATGCAAGTTCTGGCGTTCCTGAAAGCTGACGTGCAAGCTCCTTTGCTTCTTCTTCGCGCAGGTCTTCAGCTCTGCCTTCCAAGCTTTTCATGGAAATAGTAAAATAAACTATAGCTACCATTGCGAAAAATATGAAAAGCCCGACTAACATAAACGCTGTCTGCTGAATTTTCAGCTGGCCTTTTTTAGAATATCCTGCATCTCGGTGGATTTGCATTTTCTACCTCCTGAGCTTTTGAATGAATATTTTCATCTTGAATTGATTTTGGGTTTTCACTGTCTTTAATAATTTCTTTTGCAGATAATTTGTAATCTCTCAGTTTGTCTTGTAGTGGGCGACTGCAGCCAGTTGGACTTTCTGAACTGATTGTTTCTGATTTTCCCGTGTAAATCGTTGCAAGCTCTGACGCATGAGCCATGAGCCGCTTTACTTGACAGTTGTAGACAGCAGGGTCTGAAAAAATTGCAGCGTAGAGGAGAGCGAATTTGTCATCTCCGATTGCTTCAATGTAATAATTTTTTCCACTAGGTTTTTCTACAACTCCTTTTCCTGGTGTTGAATGTACTCTGATTGGACAAGAGCCTTGGAAGCAAACATTGATACTTCCTTCTGGACAAACTGAAACTCCCTTGATGAAAATGTTTGTCATGTTGAGTTCTTTAAGTTCTTCCCTTATTTCGGGCACTGCACCAGCAAGGTCAAAGCAGTATTTTTCCTGGTCAGACCAAACTATTGTTAAATCTGCGATTTTGAACGGAAGGTTAAATGGTTTTGAAAAGACGTAGAATTCTTCTTTTCCTGTGATGTTTTGGTGGGAAGTGAAAAGGTATTTGTTGTGGAATGTGCTTTGAACGCCTTGGGATTCTGCTGGCTCCCATTCTCCTCCAAAAGTTGGTTTTATCGACGTGCTAATGTATTGCGAGCCAAATGGATTTGACGAAGTTGGTGGAGAACAATCGGCGAAAAGCATTGTTTCGTCATCATTAGGAATGAAAAGCGTGCCAAATTTTCCCTGCTCAAGTTCTGTTTCCAGTGGAGTTAGCAAAATCCCTATTCTTTTTCCCCTGATAGATTCTTGTTCGAATTGTTTTGTCTTGACAATTTGGCTTGCAGCGTAGATTGCAAAAAAAATGACAACTGCTCCGATAAAAATCGCGAACAGCCAGGAGAAACTAAATTCATAACCTCTTTTAGAATTTATCATGTCATGAATAATCTTTAAGAGATTATAAAGATTTCCCGGCGAGACCAATTAGCTCGGAACAAGTTGTTAGAAATATTTAACTCCGAATCTGCCTTCGTCAAGATTCTCTGTAACGAAAATGATAAGCCATAAGTCCCATAAGGGTGGATTTGATATTAATTTAAGGGATTGCGGAATTTAATGCACTAAATATTGTGATTGATGCAAAAACGGACCAAGATAATTAATGAAAAAATAAATGTTGAACTTATGAGGATCATAACCCTTAAATTTAGCCTTTTTGTTTATTGGCGTGCGTCTGACCTTGCATGCAAGTTACCTCAGCCCACCCAATTTATGCGCCCGATTGATTTTATTATTAATTCTGAGGGTGGTGGAAATTATTTAAGCTATTCTTTTAAGATTTATATACGATAAATTAAAAACACAATATTTGGCTATTTAGGAGATTGCAATGGCAAAAATTGAATTTCGTTAGTCCGAAATAGCACTAATCACTTAAATATATTCTACTGATTAATAAGTTACAAGCTATGGATTTTTCTGCCTTTTATTTCAAGAGTCGGCGGATGACTTGTCCTGTGGCTGTGGAAAGTAGCAGAAACTAAATCGCCACTCCTTTCCCAGGGATATAAAACTATCCCGTGATTTTCTCCAGGATTTTTCGCAAGGTATTCGGTCAGATTTGTTATGTCGGTGTCTACTATTCCATCCCTCATTTCTCCTAAGTAAACACCGCCAGGGGTATAATCACCGCCCCATTTTTTGAATCCCTCTTCTTCAAGTTTCCTGTAAGATAATGTATTTGTGCTCCAGGGAATGTTGTTTGGAGACACAGTGAAATCAAGAGGATTGTCTACCAAGTCCAGGCCAGTCACAAAGTGCAAACGAAGAACAGCGCTGTCAATTGTGTGATTTGAATACGGCCTGAGGTCGAATTGGAGAAGGACTGCTTCAGTAGGGTAGGTTTTTTTAGAACTGCCTTCTGTTAATCTTAAAATATCTGGATGAGTTTGAGCAGAGATTAAGTCTCTTTCAAGATCTGAGACAAATGCGCTTTGTGTTGCTTTGAGCGTTGCTTCGAATGTTTCGGGTTCTGAAGGTTCCCCTTCTTCTTGAAAACCATTTGGCATCAATTGCTCAAGCTCTCCCGTGCCAATGGTATCCAACGGAACTCCGCATCCTCGGAAAGTTGCTCCAATTGCTGCCAAAGAACCTAATCCTAAAAATTTCCTTCTTGTTATCACGTTATTTCTTAAGAATTAAAGTTTATAATAATTTAGGTTACGCTGAAAGGACAACCTGGAAAATAGCAAAGTTTGCATGCCACGAATAAATTTATTGATAAGAGTTATGCAGAAAATTTTGGTTGTGTGGATGATATTTTATTCAGTAAGAGTTAACTAAAATAGCAATTATGGCTCGCTGACTTCGACGAGCGTGTCTGTTGTCTTCTTGTTAAGTTTTACTATGACTTCTCCATTTTTACCAATGTCTACGCAGAAGAAATTTTCTTCTGTTGTCATGCATTCTGAATTGCCGTTTCTGCATTTTAACGTGTAAGATTCTAGCCCAGCGCATGCTTCTTCTGCAGGGTAAAGGAAAATGTTTGCAGTTCCGTCTTCGTTAAAATCATAGAGAAGTTCTTGCCGTATAGTTTCAAATGTTCCGGAATTTAGGGAATTTAGTTTTCCAAAGCAAACTTTTGTGAGCTTTGTTCCGAACAGGCCTGAATTTGGCAAAGTTCCTTCATAGTCTCCAACATATCTTCCTCCAGATGTCCATGCCTTTTCGATTTCGTCCTGAAAATCTTTGTAGAAAAATCCAACTTGCGTGCATTTGTTTAAACCTACAAAATGTTTTATGGCAAAAAATGCAACTGCGATGATGAAGATGATTATAATGATTGAAAAGATTACGCTGAAAGACATGCCGAAAAGCCCTTGTCCTTTTTTACCTTTTTTTATCATTAGTGGAAAAAGTTGGTGAGATAATTAAAGGTTTTGGTCAAGTTAAATTTGAATACGGCTCCGAATCTGACTTCGTCAAGATTCTCCGCTGAAGAAAAATGATTATCTCCCAAATCCAATCTTGAAGGATAATTGGATTATTTTTAGGCGATGGAATTTAATTTGGCAAATACTTATAATCCGAGACCTTTCAATGTTCCAGAAACTTTTATCACTTTAATTTTATCCGGAGAAAGTTCAAAAGCTGCCCGAACATTGATTAGCTCTTTTCGGTTTATTGACAAGATAATTTTCGGAGAAGTTTTGACAAAAACCGGCGATGCATTTGCCCAGCCAAGAACGCCGATGTATTCAAGGATTGCTTCTTCAATTTCTTTTTTATTTTTCGCTTCTAACAGAAGATAACGGCGCTTTATTTTTGCAGAGGGTTTTGTTTTTAGTTTCATTGATTATTTAATACACAAAGATATATATATATTCCCACTAAAAATTGTGATTTCGTTTTGAAATCTAAAGTCGTGAAAGGAGGTGAAAATGGATAAAAAGAATATTTTAACTACTGTTGTGGTTGCGGCTTTGGTTACGATTATCGTTTCTGTTGGTTTTGATTCTATGCATTTTAGTCCGATTCTTGGAAAAGCTACGCCGATTGGAAGCTATAGTTCAACTGAATTTGTGAATGCGAATGAATGTACAAAAGACGGGGTTTGTGAGGTTGAAAGTCTTGTGAGTAGCGTTGGTGTAAATACTACTATAATAAGTGGCAGTTCTATAGAAACAGGTTATATCCGTGCTTTTGAAGTTAATAGTAATATCTCCTTGATGGCTCCATTTGTTCTCGGTACTGATGGCATATATTCTGGTGGTTCGCTTAAAGCAAGCAGCTTAGGTATCGGCGGTAACAGCACAGCAGTTGTTGGTAACGGAACAACGGCATATGCTTGTGTAGATGGATCCGGAATATTTTATAGAAGCACAAACCCTTGCGTCTAAAAATTAAACCTGTTTATTTTTTATTTTTATTTTTCTTTTTTAATTTTCTAAGGAATAATCGTAGCATTTGCAATTACATTTATTCTTTCTTTTATGACGCTGCTTTCGAGGGAGAAGCCAAGAGCTTCTGCGCCGCCGATTTTGAAGTTGTTTATTCCTATGACTTTGCCCTGGGTGTCTATTAGTGGGCCGCCTGAATTGCCTGGGTTTAGCGAGACATCTGTCTGGACGTATTCGGCAAGGCCGCTTGGACCCATTCTATTTAATGCGGAGATTATTCCTTCGGTTACTGTTAATGTCAGACCTAGCGGATTGCCGATAGCAATTACTTTCTTTCCGACCTGCAATTCAGAAGAATCTGCGAGCTCAAGGAAGTCATATTCTCCAGTGATTTTCAACAAAGCAAGGTCTCTTACTGGGTCTTTTCCGATGAATTCTGCATTGAAGTAATCTTTGTCATAAGTCACAACTTCTACATTGTCCTCGCTTCCGGAGATGATGTGCTCGTTAGTCACAATATATCCGTCCGGATGCACGATAAACCCTGTTCCGACTGAACGGCCTGTTCTGACAGTTACAACGCTTTTTACAGCGTCTTCAATCACGCCGGAAAAATCGTCTTGCGCTGATTTCAAAAGTTTTATTTCCTGGGTGAAGTCCTCTTCTTGGCGCGTGATTGCAGAAGATATTTGGTTGAAATTTTCCTGATAAACTGCGTCGTAGTTTTCCATCAGGCCGGTTGTGAAGTCCCTTAACTGCGTGCTTGTTTTTTCTGCTTCAGTTTCAATCTTTACGTCTAATTTTGAAATCTGCATGCTGATGATTATCAAAGAAGTTGTTTGGAGAATTGCAAGAACAATGACTAAACTGTAGAGCGCGTTTCGGTGCTTTCTGTGCGAGTTGTGGAGTTCTTGGGTCATGGTTTATTTTGGAATGCAGGATATTTATAGTTTGCTAATTTTATTTGTTAATGTGTAGCTGTTGGTGGAGTTTGGAGGTGCTTTGGGGGTAGGGAAAGGGAAGTAGTGTATAACCTACTGACATATGCCAGCAGGGAACCGAAAATTAGTTCACAACAGGCTGCTCAAATTAATTATCTCATAACCGACTTCGTCTGACTCGCATAATAAAAAATGATTATCTTAACAGAGGATGATTTGGATAATAATCTTGAGCTAATGGGTGGAATTAATTCTTATTAAAAATAAATAATTCATCGATTTTTGTTTTTAGAGCTTTAGCAATGTTGTGGGCAAGTTGGAGCGAGGGGTTGTATTTTCCTTTTTCTAAAAAGATAATAGTCTCCCTTCTGACTCCGACCTTTCTTGCTAGGTCTTCCTGTGTGAGATTCTGCTTTGCCCTGAATTCTTTTATGCGTGTTTTCATTTTAAACTCCAGTCTTGTTGTAATAAATCCAGAATGCGAGAAACAAGACAGCCATTCCGCCGATTGCAACGCCTGTTGCCTGGCTGACGTCTCTGAACTTTATTAAGTCTTCTGAAAGCCACCCGATTGCCAACAACAAGTAAAGCGAGACTAAAAATGTCGTGGCCATTGCTTTTTGCATCACTCTCTTACTCCGCTCGTCTTGCAAGGGATATCCTTCTTTCAAATCTCTGTTCCCTCTTCTGTAAATAAAGACCGCAAATCCCAAAATTATTATCACAATAACAATCCCTAAAATTCCTCCTGAAAATTCTCCTTTTTTGAAAGAGCTGTATGAAAGCAGAGCTCCGGTTAAAATCACGAATAAACTCAGCACAGCTATCGCGAACAACCTTATTTTCTGATTTCGTTTTGCATTAGTTTTTGTTTTCATTTTTTAACCTCCTTTCACCTTGATGAGTGGGAGGTATTTCTAACGTTAGAAATATATAACATTTGCTATTTAAATGTTTTGTTTTTTAGAATCCGGTTGAGAGACAAGCGTTTTCCTCGCAGGTATAATTTCCTAGATTTTCGCAAATTGCCTGAATTGATTTGACTGCGTTTTCCTCGCAATAATATTCAGTTAACTTTCCGCTTGATGAGCATGAGTCGCTCAAGGAAGTTGTTAGGTTTCTTGACATTCCTGCGGAGAAAAAGTTTATTCCCTGCACATCTCCAAAGTCGTTGTCTGTGTCCAAGCAGCCACAAAAAGAACCGACTGGGAAACATTTATTTGGTCCTGAACTGTTTACGGCAATGCAGCGGTTGTCAATGCATTCTGCATGAGTCTGCTGAGCAGGGGGAGAAAGTTTGGGGATAGGGCTTGTGATAAATCCAAATACCAAGATGACTACAAAAATCAGTGCGAAGACAAGAATCAAAGCAGTTGTCCAAGCTAAAGCTTTTTTTTGCATATTGTATTAAATGTTTTGTTTTTAATAAATTATGCATTTGGGAAAAGCTATTAAACTCTACTTCCTATTTTGGAATATGAAAATTCACACAATTGGCGGTTATAACGAAGTTGGGAAGAACATGACTGCGCTGGAGGTTGGCGAGGACGTGCTGTTGTTTGACTGCGGTTTGTTTTTGCCGGCGATTGTTGCCGTAGAGGAACAGGAAAGGGAAAGAATTCCGACTGAACGCGGAATGAGAAATTTGGGAGCGCTGCCGAACGATCTTTATCTTGAAAAGAAAAATCTGAAAAGCAAGGTTCGGGCGATTTTGGTTTCGCACGCGCATTTAGACCACGTCGGGGCAGTGCCTTATCTTGCAGAAAGATACAACGCAAATGTTTACGGAAGTCCTTTCACAATGGAAGTCTTGAAAATTTTAATGAAGGACAACAACCAAAGAATAAAGAACAAAATTATTTCTGTGGAGCCGAATTCTTCGGTAACGGTTCGTGGAAAGAGCAGGGATTATAAAGTTGAATTTCTCAACATGACGCACTCGACTTTGCAAAGTACCTGCATTGCAGTTCATACGCCTGAAGGAGCTGTGATTTATGCAAATGATTTCAAGCTGGACAATGCTCCGACGTTTGGCGAAAAACCGAATTACAAAAGAATGAAAGAACTTTCTAAAATGGGAGTCAAGGCATTGGTTGTTGATTGCTTGTATGCGCCTGACGACAGGAAAACTCCGTCGGAAAAAATCGCGCGCGGGCTGTTGGAAGATGTTCTTTTTTCCACTGAAAACAGAAATGCTGCAATTGTTATCACGACTTTTTCCTCGCATATTGCCCGATTGAAGACAATAACAGAGTTTGGAAGCCGCCTTGGCAGAGAAGTTATTTTTCTTGGCCGGAGTTTGAGCAAATACATGCAGGCAGCTAAAAATGTAGGCAAGGCGAGTTTTGCGAAGAACGTTAAGATTTTTACTTATCGGAAGCAAGTTGAAAAAGCACTGCAAAGAGTTAGCAAAAATAAAAAGAGGTATCTTGTTGTCTGCACCGGGCATCAGGGCGAGCCAGGTTCTATTTTAGACAGAATTGCGAGGAATCAGCTGCATTTACAGCTTTCGAAGGAAGACCATGTTATCTTTTCTTCAAAAACAATTCCAACGCCGACGAGCGAGGCAAACCGCGAACAATTGAACAAGCGGCTTAAGAAATTCCAGGTTAGGATTTTTGATAATGTTCATGTTTCAGGGCATGGCGGAAGAGAAGATTTGAGAGATATGATAAATCTAATTAGGCCGGAGCACATAATTCCATCGCACGGAGATTTGAAGAAGACAACTGCCGGCGCGGAGTTAGCGGTTGAAATGGGTTACAAGTTGAACAAGACCGTGCATTTGATGGAAAATGGCGGGGTTTTGGATACGGGGAAATAATTTCAAACCGATATATATATATGAAAATTCTTTTTATCTTAAAGGAAGATTTAGAAATGAAAGGAGGTGAAAATGGATAGTAAAAATATTTTAACTACTGTTGTGGTTGCGGCTTTGGTTACGATTATCGTTTCTGTTGGTTTTGATTCTATGCAGTTTAGTCCGATTCTTGGAAAAGCTACGCCGATTGGAAGCTATAGTTCAACTGAATTTGTGAATGCGAATGAATGTACGAAAGATGGAGTTTGTGAGATGACTGATGCAGAGGTTAATGGTGCCATTTATTTAGGAAACGATTCAAATCAAATTAAAATTTCTCATAACCCTAGTGCGTATGAGGTGTCTGTCTCTGCAGGATTAATGAGGGTGCTTGGGGATACTAACGTAAGAGACAACTTACAGATTGGAGAACCATCAGGAGTTTTTCCAGCAGAATCAAGCGGGAATCTGTATGTAGAGAACGATCTTGTGGTTTCTGGGGATTGGCCGGGAAAAGGGATGCTCCTAAGATTTACGGTGCGTTATGTTGGTGTTTCTAATAGGACAGAGGTAACTGTTAGCGACGCAGACACAAGTTATGTTCTCTGTGAAGGGTTGCTTACAGGAGAGACGTGCGATATAGGAGAATATATCCTAAGTATCAGGGGCGCTAGCTACTCTCCTACTCTTAAGGAAGTGGAGGTGGGAATTCTCAGTGGAAATGCTAATCTGGTTCCTGCTCCGAGTCATGCAGTTATGAGTGAAGACAGCGAAGGAGATGTGACTTACTACACTGATGACATGAGGCTTCTGTTACTACCGAAGTAAAACCCAAGTTTATTTTTTTATTTTTTTATTTTTTCTTTTCTTTCTAAAAACTTATATAAACTCAGTTGGATTAATAAAAACGTGAAAGCGAATAGGAAATTCTCATTCATTCGTTTTCTGGAGAAAAACAAATGAAAGACGAAATTGCTGCTGGGCTTAGGAATGCGCTTGAAAGGGAGCAGAGTTTAGAACAAGCGACGCAGAGTTTTGTCAACGCTGGCTACAATCCGCACGAAGTCGCGGCGGCGGCGGATTTTGTTTCGCAGGGCGTGAGCGATATTGTTTATCCTAATCCGAAAAAAGTTAACGTGGAAGTTCCTGCTGCGCCTTTATCTGAGCAGGAAGGGGGCGGAGTTACAAAACTTCCGACAACTCTTGGAAATAAAAAAGTGGGTGGGAAAAAACTCGGAATCTTGATTGTAGCTATTTTTCTGATTGTTATTCTTTTTAGCGTTATCGGTTATCTTGTTTATTATCTTATGAAATAAAATGTCGACAAACACACCAAACCCACAAAAAAGAAATTTAATAAAACTCCCAATCGCAGAAGGTAAAATCAAAATACAGTCATTATCAACAACAAGTATCATTCCCTTTGATTCTGGTTTATGTGATAACCTTAAGGTTAGGCGGGGCGGCGCAAGAAAATATATTTTTACCCAACCTCAGATTTATTATCAATTAAACTTTGAGTCGACCTAATGAAACCAAAAGATTTTTTCAATTTGTTTGCGGCAGGGAGGGGTTTATACAAAGCTCCGGCGATTATAGCAGTGTCTCTTTCGTTTTGGATTTTTTTGTTCTTGCTTTCTAAATTGGGAGAGAGAATTGCTCCAAGTTTGCAGACGACTTTTGCTAATATCGCCTGGACGGTTTTTGCCGGGCTGGTTTCACTAGTTGCGGCGTCGTATTTTTTTGCCGGATTGATTGGCATGTCCAAGGGGAAGGTAAAATTTGGAGAGTTTGGAAAACACGCAAATAAATTTTGGTTTGGGAATTTTCAGGTTATTCTACTTATTATTTTGGCTTCGGCAATTGTCCGTCTTGCTGCGCATTTCGGAGCGCTGTTTATCGGCAGAGCTTTGGGCCTTGAAGTCGACGCCGCTCTGTTTGTTTTTATGATTATTTATTTGGCAGGACTTGTTGGAGTTTTGATTTTTTTAACTTTCTCAAGTTTTTTCCTTGTTGTTGAGGATTTGAAAGTCAGGGAATCAATTAGAAAATCAATTAAATTTGTGCGGAAAAATTACTGGGAAACTTTGGTCTTGAGCTTTGCTTTGTTTGTTCTGGGATTTCTTGTTGGCAGAATTCCTGGTTTTGCTGGAGAAGTTTTAGAATATGCGCTTGTTGTTCCGTTTGTTGTTTTGGTTTTGACTAGGTTTGTTTTGTTGAGGAAATAAACATGAACCAGAAAATGAAAAATTTTTTGAATAATGCTGCAATTATTTTAAGGGTAATAGCAGTTATAGTTTTAATTTTTGGAGTTATCAGGATTTTTCATTAACATTTCGCATCCATTAATCCCTTTTCCAAATAATTATTTTTTACCGGACGAATAACTTGTAGTATATAATCTTTGAAAAATAGCTTCAATTGTAGCCAGCCACCCCAATCAATAATAAAATCAATCAAGAGCATAATGTTATTTGTATCTGTAAATAATTATTTGGGTTAGTTGGAGTTGGGGGCGGGTTGGGTAACATGACGAAGTCGGTTATGGGATTTCAGTTAAGTTTAATAGTCAAGGTTCTAAATGGATAAAATGATATACACTCCAAGAGAAGATTCTCACTTGCTTGAAAAAGAAGTTAGAAAATACGCTAAAGGAAAGAAAGTTTTGGACATTGGTTCTGGAAACGGAAT
>JAHISS010000002.1 GCA_018817905.1 Nanobdellota archaeon | reverse complement strand
TCTTCAAAGGAAAAAACGGAACCAACATCGGCTCTGGCAGCTCCGGCGGAAATGGCGGAACAATAAACCTAACAGTCCGTGATTTGTTAAACACAACCAACGGAAGATTCACCGGAACCGGCGGTTACACCACAGCAAGCGGAACATCCGGCGGAAATGGCGGCACCCTGCAGTTAAACTTCCACGGGTTGATTAGGAATTTCACATCCGCCGGCACAGGCGTCGCTCCAACTCTCTCCGGAGGAAGCTCAACTGATTTAGTTTTCGGAACCGGGGGGACATTGATTTATAATAAAGACCTTGCAACTTGTCCGCGGGATGCTGATGTGAGCGGGGATGGAATAATTAACATCCTAGACCGTGCGATGATTGTCTTAAACTATAACAAGATTACTGATGAAACCGGTTTTACCGCAACTCGCGATATTAGCTGTGATGGCAAACTAAATGTTATAGAATTAGCAAAAATAGGTTTTGAATGGGGAACACGATAATAGAAAAGTTTATAATTACTACATAACGCTTATTTTCATGAGCAAAACAAAAAGAACACCTGAACTTGTATCAACTGGCTTAGCTTTGTTATTAGGTCCAGCAACAATCGGAAATCCTCCTGTTGAACCTCCATTTATCAAATCAATCCCTGCATCTCCGACTTGGAAAGCAGATGGCTCCACAGAATATGATGTTAATGTTGTTGTAAATAATAGAAATCTTGGAGGCCAAGAGACCATGATTGTTGGATGGTTGCTAAATAACACTCCAAACCTAACTTACAGAAGCCACGCTCCAACAACAGGCATTGGAGATTTTTTCAATTTTCCAGAAGGCACTCAAATCCCTACTGATGATGCAATGGTTCTTGGACCAGGGATAGTCTCTGGCAGATTTGCTCTTCAAGAGTCTGGCAATCCATACAACTGGGATGGAACAGTTACAAGCTACACTTTTACAGTTCCTACAAACACACAACTTGGTACAGGATATTTTTTTGAACTTGCACCATATGACACTATGCTTTATGGGAACGACTACTCGCAGCAAACAGGACCAGAACATGTGGGCTATGATACTTTTACTGTGATTCCTGATTTGGATATGGTGGCTTTTTGTACTTGGGGTCCGGAGTATGTTGACAAGAGTTCTGGTGAAAGAGCGCCTGAATTTTGTATGCCGTATGATAGAAATGGCGATGGTAATGTTGACCTTTTAGATTGGGCCCAGTATCAGATTGATGTGTCTACACCAATAAACTAGTTATTCCCAAAGCACAACAGGCGTTACATATTCTTCTTTCAATTCAGCTTCTCTTTTTTCATAGAAATTTTTTGCTTCGTCGCTTTGTCTTCCGCGTTCAGCCGCGATCCTCAAACGAGCTTTTGTCCATGCAAGATTTGAAAACCAATACAAGAATTCTTCCTTGTTCGCACCTTCCAATTTTTCTGTGTCTTCTAAATTTTTAACAAACGTATCCGAGAATGTATTGTAACTCTTTAGGAATTTTTGTCTGTCTTCCTTAGGGATGTGGTAGTTTTGTTCAATGACCGCTTCAGAGCATTTTAAGAACTGGTTGTATGTGTCGTGAGCTGTGTCGAGATTGTTCGTTCTTCCGTGAACTCCGACTGCGTGTCCAAAATCGCGAAGTTGTCTTCCGACCTCTGAATATCGCAAAGGCAAAACTTCTTCTTCAAAAGCTGCGATTTCTTCTAAACTCTCTCTCTCTGACCTAACGCTAAAAACCGAGCTCACAGAAAAAGCTGCAGCTAAACCCAAGCCAAACGCTGCAACATATCCCAACCTTCTTCTAACATTCATAAAAATTCAACAGTCTTTCTCTTTATAACTTTTACTATTTCTATTAACAATTGTAGTATACGAAAATTAGTTCGCCTGTCTAAATAGCCAAATTAATAATCGCTGCGCTCACAAGATTTATTTGATAATGATTATTCAAAAATATTTGGTGGTTGGGGCGAGTATGTTACGTGTGGAGTATTGTTGTATGATTAATGCCATACGTGGCTGCGAGAAGAGGAGGAAAATAATCTTGCTATTCTTTGAGTTGTAACAAAAACGAATTAATAACTGTATACTACTATTTCTATCAACAATCAGAAACCTTTAAATCTCCCAAAATCTTCTAACCCCCATGCAAAAAAAGAACATCCTAATCTTCCTAACTCTAATTCTCTTCGCTGTCCAAGCAGTCCAAGCAACAACTGTCTCTCTTTCTGGCAACGGAACATTCAAGACAGCTTCAATCGCCGCAGTAACAAACCTTTACGCCTACGAAATAAACCTCGACTACACCGGAACAATCAGTTCTGTCGCTCCATCGTATTTCCTTGGCTCGCAAGATGCTGGTGAGGCAACTTACAGCTACAACGAAAAAAACAACATTGTCAGCGTCTACGGC
>JAHISS010000140.1 GCA_018817905.1 Nanobdellota archaeon | reverse complement strand
ATCGAACTTCTTTTTGAAAAGGTTATAACAAAGTTTGGAACAAGTGCCAAATTGGATGTTCCAAAAAAATATATCGGAAGAAAAGCTTACGTTATGATTCAAAAGGATTAATTGGTTAACTTGAATTTATACGCAAAGCCTATACTTTAAAATAAACTTGAAATCTGTGCACCACTAATCACCTAAAAATTCATCCCCCATCTACTCCGGATGAGATTTATTCATTATTTGTAGGGTCGGGGAGGAAACTCCAACCATTAAACTAATTCCATTCATGCACAATTACGAAGTTGACTTAACATGTGCAACTCTCAAACATCGCAGCATCCACTCCAAGATTATCTCCCAATCCAACCTTGGAGATTTGTGAGTTAATTTTTTATCATTAACCTTTCATTAATTCCTTTTCCAGATAATCATTTTCCTTTAGACGACCAACCAGACAAAGTCGGTTGTGAATCAACTAATTTGAGCAACTTGTTGCAGACTAATTTTCGATTTATCTATTGAAAAAATTAAGAAGAAAATCAAACCACACTGCTACATCGCACTGACGGAGACGGCGGACAAGCTTCGCTGTTCCCTGCGTCGTCAGAAATAACTGCAGAAACCATAGCTATCGTAGCATTGTTATCATCGTTTTGAGAACCTGCATCTACAGTAATCTCTTTAGTCCCAAATTGCCCGGGTGCAGAAGTTTGAGTTGTAAAAGCTGTTCCGTCAAGTAAGTTTATAATTGCAATAACTTCTGAAACATCCCCCATTTCTTGTTTTACAACAACACTTGCATTATCCGTACCTGCAGAATAAACACAGCTCACAACTCCAACGTCAACATCAAGACATTGAGCTCTCAAGTCAATCGAAGTTCCAGAATCCACAAGAAACGATTTGACAAATCCCCAAACAAGCCCAGCCGCAGCCAGCGCTAAAAGCACAATCAAAATAGTTGCAACGATATTACTCAGTCCTCTTTTTTTCATTTTAGCCATTTTGTTGAAATGGAAAACATAAGAACTTCCTGTTCCTTTTCCCCATTTTCACTATTCTTTAAACAAAATATTCTTTATAAAGTTTTCTTATTTCTCGAAGAGATGCAAAGATTAACTCGCCTGTCTAAATAGCCCAACTCGTAATCGCTCACCGACACAAGTTACCCAGCCACCTTCACAACTCCAACTAATCCGATATTATCCAAAACTCAATTAATGTTACATCGATTGGTTTTGTTATTAATCTCATGAGTTGGTTGGAAATGAAACTATTTTTGAAAGGATTTTATAAGTTATACACAACAAGTTACCTAACCCCAACTAACCAATTATCCAAAACCCAACCAGCATTATGTTCCTGATTGATTTTATTATTAATTGGGGGCGGGGGAAATTATTATATCTATTTTTTTAAAATTATTTACTAAGATTTGTTTAATAGTAATTATTCAAAAAATCTTCGGCAACAAAACGATAGATAATCTTACAATTTTCCAAGTTGTAAAAAACAATTTTACTTATGCAGCCACCAAAACTCAAGTTCTCCTTTCTTCTTAGCAATCAAACGAACAAAACCAAACCGCTCAAACTGCGCAACTTCTCCAACTTTCACATCCTTCAAACCAGTTTCTCCAAAACCCTTAATCTCCTTTCCGTCGTCCATCAAAACTCGAACCTTAACCAGCTCTGAAGAAACAGGCAGCCAATGAATCATCGTCGCCTTCAACCTTTCATCCAGCCCTTCAGAAATAAATTCCCCGTCGCAAAAATTAAACAGATGCATCAACCTGTAGTTATTACCTTTCTCTAACTTATCAGCAACATAAAACTCGTTTTCTGTCTTAAACTCCCGAGTTCCTCTTTCCAAATCCCCCGGATACAACTCAATCTCAAGCTCTTTTGCAGGAGCTCCTTTTATCTTAATTTTCTTCGGACAAGCAACAAAAAAATATCTGTTTGCTTTCTTGTCAATAACTTCTCTGTTAAAAGAATTAATCGCTTTGAAAAATTCCTCCTTGCTAACTGTCTTGTCTGTCAAAGTAATTCCAACTTCCATCGCATATTTCAACAGCGCTTCAGGGGTATAACCTCGCCTTTTCAAAGCCTGCAAAGTCGGCAGCTGAATGTCGTCCCAGCCAGAAAACTTCTTCGCCTCAATGTCTTTTCTCATTTGCGAAGCGCTCAACGCCATGTCTTTGAAATTTATCCGCCCGACAAACATCGCCTGCGGAGCTTTCTTCCCCAAGTAAGAATAAATAATTCCCTGGCGCTTTGCATTGTCGGCGTGGTCTTTCGCGCGAATCACATGCGTAATTTCCATCTCCAAATCGTCGACAGCAACAGCCAGATTCATCAACGGCCAAACCCGAAATTTCTTTCCCTGCTTCGCATGTTTTGTTTCATTAATCCGCATCAAAGGAAAGTCCCGCATCGCCGGATTATTATTTTCCATCTCTGTCTTCAACCGCGCAACAGCCCCGCCCTGCTTAAAGCCCGCAAACATTTTCTTCCACCTCGCCTTCTGCTCTTTAACATCCAACCCACGACAAGGACAAGCTTTCTTTGCATTAATCAATTTCTTAAACTTCTCAGGCTCGCAAGTACAAATATACGCTTTTCCCAAATCCAAAAGTTTCTCAAGATACTTGTAATAAATTCCTAATCTGCTCGACTGCACAACAACTTTCGCAATCCCATCATGAGTCAGCCAGCGCGCATCTTCCTCAATCAATTTGTAAGCTTTTGGATAAATATTCTCAGGATTTGTGTCGCCAATCCGAAGAATTAATTTGCCCTTGTGTTTCTCAACTAACAAATGATTCAACGCCAAAACATAAGCATGCCCAATATGCAACGCTCCAGACGGCGACGGCTCAAACCTCATCACAACTTTCCCATCCAGCTTCGGCAACTCGTGCTCCCTCACCTCGCGCTCTTTAACAAACTTCCTAAACTTCTCAAACTCCGCCTCTCTCTCCTCCGCCGAAAGACAATTTACTTCCTTAATCACTTCATTCAATTGAGGCATAATTTTCCCAATATCTTTCTTGTCAAGCCCATGATTAAACAGCTTCGGCAAAACCTTTCCAACAACCGCCTCGCCATGCTCAATCGCATTCCGCAAAGCATATGCGCGCATTTCTTTTTCCAGCATGAACAAATTAAGGAGGGATGTTATTTAATCCTTACTGAGAATATAACCCTATCAGGAGTTCGTTGATTCTACTAATTAGTCAGAAACGCGAATACATAACAGACGGGTTTTTCTTTGCAGAAGAAATATTGGAGGGTTTTAAGAAGAATAAGTTTGTTAAGAAGATGACGTTAACACTTGGTTAATTGTTGTTAAACACAAGAACACATCGTGTTAATCCTATAAAGCATTGATAAATTTCCTTAAAGTATAAGACACATAGAATATGATTAACCCCGAGAGAAATAAAGTTATTTTGAACCCTGGTGTGAAATTAGGTACAAATAAAAACAACAAGATTAATGCAGTTGTTATGGTTATAATGACTTCCATTAAGTAGACAAAAATAGATTTGATGAAATCTTTTTGTAAATCTTTATTTTCCAAGGAAAGTAGATAAACTCCAAAAAGTATAATCCCAAAGAGCCATAGATAAATTAAATTTTTATTTAAGGTTTGATCTTTTTCACCGATTAAATCCAGAACGCCCGGTATCAGATTAGTTTGAAATTTTAGATAATAAAAGCTTGCTAAAATGAGGAATAAGAAAGACATGCTTAGTAGGATAAGTGAAAATATAATCCTTATTTTTTTCTTTGCTCGCTTTTTCATCAATTTAGGGATAAACTGAGGTTTTTATAGTTTGTTAATTTCCATTTAGTGATTCTCACTTCTCTGATTTATACTCTGAATTAAACTTTTTTAACAGTAAGGTTCCAAATAGGCAGTTTTACAAATTGTCCATTCTTCTTGCGTTTCCAACCCATTAGTTTTGTAAGGTTCGCAGCAAATTTTAACTCCAATTTGAGTTTTTAATCTCTGACTTGTTGTAAGCCAGCCATCATTATAGTAAATCTCATTTTGATTTGGCATTAAATTCCATTTCGCTGGATATTTCTCATTAAATTCTAAATTGTCTCCTTGAGTTAAGTAACTTGTACATAAGTAACTGGGACAATAATCTACTTCTGCTTTTTCACATTTTTCTAAAAAATCTTCAAAATAAAATTCTGCCCAAACATCTGATTCTGCATAATTGTTGGGACATTTTTCTTCTTCTTTTGTTTTGTGGGTATTATAAAAATTTCTTCTTTCTACCTTAACATGAAAATCTTGGGAAGTTGCATAAACCGTAGAAGGGTTTTGGTTCTCTGTCTCTTCTTCAACAATATAAGTCTCCTTTTGGACACTTTCGTCTATTGTTCTTCCTGTCAAATTAGATTGAAAATAAACCAAGAACAAGATAGCTCCCAAAATAACAACCAATAGGATAAGAATAACATTAAGTCCACTTACGCCTCCCTTATGTCTTAAACTTTTCATAAAATATTTACCAAAAGAGAATATTTAAGGTTTTGTGTAATTTTGGCTCTGTCCGATTCTAGACAGAACAACCAAATTATTTAACCCTTTCTTACAGCAATTATTAAATACCTCTCTTCTCTTCAACCTCGCGGTGCAAAAAAGATGTCCTTATCCAACCTAACAAAAGACAAACAAATCATCGCAATAGTTTGCAACCAATTCGGCGACACAGGCAAAGGCAAATTCTCAGATTACTTCGCAGCAAACTGGGCGGATGTTATCGCTCGCGGCACAGGCGGCAACAACGCCGGCCACACAATTATCCTGAACGGCAAAGAAAAAATCCTCCACCTCCTACCTTCTGGAATCATCCAAGACTCAAAAGGAAAAATAAACATCCTCGGCAACGGCATGGTCATTGACATCAAAGCCCTTTGTCAAGAATTAGAAGAACTGGAAAAAGAAAACCTAACTTACAAAAATCTAATGATAAGCAAAGACGCCCATATCATCATGCCTTGGCACGTTTCACAAGACCGCGCCAAAAACATGTCCCAAAAATCCGGCGGCATAGGTTCAACTGGCCGTGGAATAGGCCCTTGCTACGCCGACAAAATCGCCCGCAGGGGAATCAAAATCGCAGACCTTTTCGACGAAGAAGTCTTAGAATATAAGATAAACAAAATAAAACAATTCTACCCCGAACAAGAAATAGACTTCCAAAAGACTTTATCCGAGCTAAAACCCTACATCGAAAAAATAAAACCATTCGTCAAAAACACAATCCAAGAAATCCACAAACTAAAAGAACAAGGAAAGAAAATCTGTCTCGAAGGCGCGCAAGGTTTATTCCTAAGCGTAGAGCACGGAACTTATCCTTATGTCACTTCTTCAGATCCCTCAATTAACGGCACAGCTTCAGGCGTCGGCTTAAACGCGCAAGACGTAGACTTAACATTAGGAATAATAAAATTTCCTTTCATGACGCGAGTCGGAGCAGGCCCGTTCCCAACAGAACTCGGCGGAAAAAGCTCAGAAGAATACTGCGCCCAAGGATTAGAACACGACGAAGATTATGAAATCAAAACCTACATCGGCAACGCAAACAAACAAGAGAAAACAATTGACCTAATGAACTCCGAAGACGAGTTCACTCAAGGCGTAGGAATCAGATTAGCCGCAGGAGAATACGGAGCAACAACAAAGCGCCCAAGAAGAACCGGCTGGACCGACGCAGTCCTGGCAAAATACGCAAGAAGAATAAACGGCCCACATTTCATTCTAACAAAAGTCGACTCACTCGCAGGCGCAAAACAATTCGGAATCTGCTACGGCCACAAACTAAACGGAAACACAACAACAGAATACGACCAAAACGGAAAATTCCTAAAACAAATCACCCCAGAATTAAAATTCTACGACGGCTACAGCGACATCTCGCAAGTAAAAGATTTTGATTCCCTGCCCGAAGGATTAAAACAATCGATAAAAGATTTCGAAGATTTCACAGGAGGAAAAGTTGAGATTATTTCTGTCGGCGCTGGAAGGGACGAGACGATTGTTCGGTAAAAAATTATGTTGTGCGAACTAATAAAAACTTTGAGATCTTAAAACTAACATCACCTGATTCTGTTACCTTCGGCGTCTGAGATTCGAATTAATTGTTCTTGATCAATCTTATATGCCCCACCCAACGGCCTCTGACTCTGTCCTAATCTAACGGTTACATCAAAGTTTGGGTTGACAAGCGAATCAATCTTTCCTTTGCTACCATTATATGCTTCGAAAATCATCGAATCACCATCTATGCAACGTAACGAAAAAGTATAAGGCGTAGAAGAATGTCCAAAAAAAGATCCCTCTTGATAAGGGCTCTCTGCAATAACCTTTCCTGTTATCTCTGTACATTGCGGTTTTTCTATTGCTACACCCCTACGAAAATGCTCAGTATATACCCCTATGCCTAAAATCCAGGCCAGACCAACCATTACCGCACCAAAAATTACGTCTTCCTCATCCATCAAATCCCTACAAATCAACCATATAAAAACATTTCCATTCCAACCTCGCTCCTTCTTACGAACGATAATGATTTAGAAAAAACAACAAACAATCATCCACTAATCAAAAATAAAACACTTTCTTAACCCTAAAATCTTTCGTCAACTTGCTTATCTTCTCGGTAAATATTTTCTCTTTTTCCAAATCAATCTCAATCAGCCCCGGTTTAAGCAGCCTCCCGCCGTGCTTTCTCAACAAGCCGTATTCTCCCTTTTTCCCGCTAAGCAGATAATTAAATTTTATCTTCTCGCTTTTCTTCAGCTTTTGCAGCTCATAAAAAATCTGAATTTTTGGAGCCAAACCAAAACAGTTAGCAAAATGCTTCTTATTCAAAAGACTCTTTCCAAAAAGAATACTTTCCTTAGCAAAATTAGATTTATCAAACAGCGAATAAAAATCAAAAGATTTAATATGAATCGGTTTGTCTGTAAATTCCTAAAGTTGTTGTTTCAGGATTTGAGATTGGTTCAATTGTTCTTTCAAAGGGATTTTATTATATATCACAGCAATATCTACATCATTCGGTTCAGCCTCCTCAATAATCGAGGAACCAAACTGAACAACGTCGTACACGTCCTTGCTACAATTCAACTTTGGCTTTCTTTGCCATATTTCTTTCACCATGTCAAAAATAATTGTTGCAAACCTCCCACAATGTCCAATTGCCATAAATCTTTCATCTCTTTCTTTTAGAACAAGAGGGTTACAAGTAAAACCTCCTTAATCTCAAAAGTCCTTACGTTGTGCCTGTATAAAATCTTTTCTTTTATTTTGTCTTCTATTAAAATGTTTGAAATTCTCATTCAACTCCCTTCCATCTTCGCAACCTTTTCCATCAACCTGTCCAACTTGTATTCCAAATCATCAATCTTATTCTTCAAACCCTGCAACTCCAAGCTATCGCCGCCAGAACCAATAGTCGTCTTCTCAACTCCAGAACCAGCAGCACCAGCCAACGAATCCAAAAAACCAAAAGGATTTGGCGCACATCCAGAAACACTTTCCGAAGAACTTCCCCCTGTGCTACCATGAAGTTCAACATAACCATTTGAACCCTGCTCTTCATCTGCAACCTCAGCCGACTTCTTCAAAATTCCCCTCCTCTGCAAGTCAGTCAGGTCAAGAATCTCATCCTTATTTCTGAACAACACCATGCTAAACTAAGAAAATGGTTTTATATAAAAGTTATTGTTGTCAAATATTTTTAGAATAATATTACCAAACTAATTGAACCTACAAATTAAACAGGAGACACCGGCTCAGGTATCGGTGTGCCAGCAGAAGGCATCGGGCGAGGATGAGCATGCATCGGCCAAGTATAAGCGCTCTTGCACTCGTATTTGTCTAAACCCTCAAGATATTTTATTGTTGCCTCAGGAGTATCATGCACAATAGCATAATACCCTCCGAACTTGCTCTCACGAACAGTTACAAACAACCCTGAATTTCTCTCACACAACCCAGCCCAATTAAGTATAAAATAAAGCTTACACCTTCCATGCTCATGAATGCTCTTAGCTCCCGCCCGCGCCTCCGGACTTCTATCAATAAATGTTTCAATCATTAAAACTCGAGATATTTGTCTTATTTAAAATTACCGAATATCAAATAAATCACAAAACAATTGGGATTGCCATAATAGTTTTAGTGTGGCAGAAATTATTGAAGCTATTATCCAAATTCTAAAACACAAAGCAAAAGCTTAAAAACCAAATTTAGCTCTTCTCAAAATGGCAAAGGTAAGAATAAAACTGAACAGCATCGAGATTGGACCGATTAATTCAGTCATACAATCAATCCACGAAATTACTCAGCGAGCTGGCGTTGTGATGCACGGTCCGATTCCTCTGCCAACGAGAAAATTAAAAGTCACGACGCGAAAATCCCCCTGCGGCGACGGCACTGCAACATTCGACAGATATGAAATGCGCGTCCACCGCCGAATCATCGACATCCCAGCCGAAGACCGAATTCTTCACCCAATTATGAAACTCCAAATTCCTCGTTCTGTCCAGATTAAAATCGAAATGAAAGATTAACTCCAATAAACTTCTACAACATTTCCTGTTACCTAAAAATAAATTCAATAACGTCCGCCGCAGCCCTTAGATTATCACCAAAACATAACCTAAATAATATTATCCCTTCTCCAGATAATAATTTTTCAAAAATATAAACAACTTATTACCCAACTAACCCCTCTTCTCATCAAAATAAACAAAAAGCGCAGAACCTGCTGTCAAAGTCGCTAAACCAGTTAACAGTCCTGCAACTGCTGGAACTGATTCTTCAAGCTGCCCTCGATAACTCGGCTCTCCGTAAATATCTGACTGATAAAGATAATCTCTAACACAAATGTAAGTAGCTCCCCCAGAAATCAAGCTCGCACTAACAATCAAAAGTCCTGCAAGCCCTTGCCAAAGTCTTCTACTCATAAGACCCAACTACATAGACCAGTTAAAAACTTTGTCAAACTCTGGAATATATTTTATCCACAGACATTCCTTTAATTTCACCCCCAAAATTAATACTCCAACCCAACCTTGCGAAATTTATCACTTAATTATTTTTTATTAACCTCATCCTTCCTTAATTCTTTTTCCAGATAATCATTTTTCTTTAGACGGAGAATCTTGATGAAGTCAGATTCGGAGTTAATAACTATTTTCAAAAAACTCAACAACAACTAAGTTTTTATATCCTGTTTGTTTTTTTGGAAGATGGAAAAAGAGGAAACCCAATTCTTCGAAGACATTCGCAAGTTTAACGAAATGTATAAATTAGACAACCACACAAAGCCTAAATTACTCGGTGTTGAACGTTTAGAAAACTTCAAAAATATTTTACAAGAAGAAGTAAACGAAGTAGATGAAATAATCAAGAAATACAAAGAAAAAAGCTCTGGTTCTGAACAGGATCAAATAGAAATCTTAACAGATCTATCAGACTGGCTTGGCGATATGGTCGTCTACATTGCATCTGAATGCGCCAGACATGGAATTGACTTAAACAAAACCCTTGAAGTAATCATGCAAAGCAATTTCTCAAAACTCGGAGAAGACGGCAAGCCAATCTACGACGAAAGAAATAAAGTCATGAAAGGCCCGAACTACTGGAAACCAGAACCTAAAATTAGCGAGTTATTAAAAGAAACATTAAATCAAAATTAATCTTTCTTAAAACATTCTCCGCAAGGAACTCTTTCAGGGCACTTTCCATAAATCTTGCCTTGAGGCACAGCATATTTGCCAAGTTCCGGGAGTACTCTTCTTATTCCTTCAGCCATTCTTTGGGAAATATCTCTAATCTCCCATTGTGCCATTTTGCAAGTTCTTTTTCCTATAGCATGGATAGCATTCCAACCATTAATGTGAATCAAATCATAAACACTCAAGGAATGTGGCAAAACACCATAAGCTTCGGGCTCATCCAACCGTTGAGCAACATAACCGACTGCCCTCGAGCTTAACTTTCTAAATTCCGAACCAAACCCTTTCTCCTCTACACTCCGCGGAACAACATAAATCCTCGAATGCTCCACAGCAGCCCTTAATGGTTCAACGCTTTGGTCCCAGCTTCGCTGCCTTGTCGCCTGATGAAACGAAGCCAAAGACAAATGAGCCAAATAAGTAAAATGGAAATGTTTTAAGTTAGCTAACTCTGCTTCATCACGTTCTTCAACAGCCCTCCTAATCTGTTCTTCACCCATGGGGATTTTAGAAGAACTCAGCAATACTGGTCCAGAACCATCGCCCACATCCCCAATAAGTTCAGAAAGAGTTAGATTATTTCTTGCAAAAAGTTGCGATGAAGGCATCCAAGATAAAACTTCGTAATTTGCCCCCCTATTTTCCATAAGTTTTGGCGCAGCACTTCTCGCTTGTTCAACCATCTGCTCAACTGTGTCTTTGACTTCACTAAGAACCCCCCCTCTCCGCGCCATAAAATCCAAATGCTTCAATTCCCGAGCACTCCACAAAGATTGAATCGCTGTCTTCGTATACAACGGCAAAATAAACCTCGCGTCTTCCCCCGGAACTCCTGCAGATTGCATTATTTCATAAAGACCAAATTGTGCTTCCATTATCTTTCTCGCTTCACCGTCAAGGCCATCTGGCAGATGAAACCCTCTTTCTGCAGTTGCAACTCTCAAAGACTGCTGATCGTGCGAAGCATATTGCGGACCGCATAAAACCAAAGTTGAAGCCCGCGTTAAATTATCAATTGAAAAAACAAAAGCAGATTGGTCTTCTACAGCACCATGTCCTCGCCCAGAACTTTCCCTAAAAATAGTTTCTTTTCTTTTAAGATAATCTTCCCTTCGAACTTCTGACTTATGAATTTCTGCAGAGCAAAATTCACTCCTACAACTCCGCGCCCCGCAAGCAGCAATATCGTCGGCATCAACCATTTCCTGAGGATTCTGCAACCAGGCCCATAATTTAACTTTTTTTTCAAAAGACATAAACAAAAATGTTCACTTAGTTATTTAAACTTCATCCCGAAACAAAACTATATATCCCACAACAACAATCCTTTATAATTCCCAGCCCCAAAAAAACACATGTTCGAAGAAAAAGAGGTAACCTTCCCAGAAGTATCGTCGCTAAAAGAAAACCCATTTATCCCCGAAGGAGAAAAACCCTTGGGAAGAAAAGGATTTTTCATTGTTGTCGACGGCTTGGACGGTGTCGGAAAAGGCGAAGTTGAAAGGGCGTTGATTGCATACGAGCAAAAACTACGAAGAGCTGTTTTTGACACAATCGCCTTCAGCAGAGCAAACCGAAAAGGCCTGCCAGAGCTCCATGACTTTTGGAATCCGCCGCAAACATACTTTGACACAATCGTAACCGCAGAACCAACTTACGCCGGCGTAGGACACAACATAAGAAACGAAATAATAAAAAACAACTCCAGAAAATACAGCTCTGAAGACGAAATCCAGGCCTACTCAATGGACCGGCTAATCCAAATGCTCCGAGTCGTCATCCCTGCGTTGAAGAATAATATCAGAGTTCTGCAAGTCCGGTGCTGCGCCTCAACTCTAACCTATCAAATACAAAGAGCAAAAGACGAAGGAAAAGACCAGGAAGAAATCAAGGAAAGAATTCTCAAACACGAAGGAAACAAACTCCAGCTTGACTGGGCTCCTGATTTGTTAATCATCCCAAAAATCGACAACACAGAAGAACTAATCAGCCGTCTAAAGTCGCGCGGCTTGATGGAAAAAGAAGACGACGCAATATTTGAAAACGTAAAGTTCCAAGAAAAACTCGCCCCGCTTTACACAAGCACTTGGTTGAAAGAACTCTTTGAATCACACGGAACAAAAGTAGAATATCTCAATGCAAGCATCTCGCCGGAAGAAACAAGAAAACAAGCGGTTGAGATTTACAAGAGGTTTCTTGAGAGGAAAGACAAGTTCGGTTAAACAAAAGGTTTTTATAGGATTGATTTGTAGGGATTTTATGACAAAAACAAAAAGTCCATTTGTAGCAAGGATAAATATGATGGAAACAACACCTCCAGTGAGAGCTTAGGTTCATAGAGCTGGCTTTGATGAAGTCTTTGGCGGAGATGCCATGAATGCTGCTCTTTACTTCCATGACTCATATACAAAGTATCTTGGGGATAATTTAAGAGAACACGATTACGCAATTGCAATAATGTGGGGACAGATTAAACCAGGAAGGGTTAATGCTAGGGAAAGAACAAACTATAGAATAATTGAGGTATTTGGATTTAAAGGTATTGAACCCTGGCCAGGAAATCCAAACGTTTCAAATTGGGCTATGACTAATAGAATCTTTACACCATTAGAAAAACCGACTGATGTAACAACCTGTGGAGATACATTGATTTTACTTGGAAAAGAAGAATCAATCAGAAGAGAATGTCCTAGTTTCCCGTCATATATGGGTATGCCTGCAAGCTTGGGAGAAATGGAGCCTAAAAGATATATAGACCTCCAGGATATTGCTAAGGCAATGGAAGAAGGGCGTCGTTTCCAAGTACCACAATAAGTTAAAAATAAAAATTCTATTGTCGTAAAAACTGGAGGTAAGTAAATATTAAAAAACATCTGATTGCTTAATTCCCAATTTTTTATGTAAAACCATTTCATCTTTGGGATAAATTATTCATCACCAAAAACTCCCCATTCTTTTAATTTTCAGTAAGCCACCCTAAAGCAAAAACCAAAAACCAAAAACCAAAAACTTAAATATCTCAAATGTTTCAGAATATTGCTAATGCTCAGTCTGTCTTCAGGCAATGTCGAGCCGTTCATATTTCTTAATTAATTACTTTTCCCACACGCTGAAGTATACAACTTGACCTCGCCACATAGATCCGACTAATTCTGTCACTCAAACAGTTTTGACAGTTGGCTCCTTTATTAAGAATTTGGAGGTTTATCCTCCAAAATTGTTCTGACTTCCTGAGAAAAATTCGAAAAGACTTTCTCT
>JAHISS010000139.1 GCA_018817905.1 Nanobdellota archaeon | reverse complement strand
TTTTTATCTATCTTATTTATCAAAGCAATAGGCCCAAAAGAAAAACTTACGTTTCCTTTCATTTCGATTTAGGCCTCCTTTCAGTTGTTTCTAACAACTGAAAGTTTCTTCATTTAAAGTTAACTGGCGAGGTCAAGTTGATAGTAATTAATTGAAAAAATCTTTGGTGGGGCGAGAGTTGGTGGGAAAATAATTTTGCTATTTTAGGATGTAACAAATGAATTAGTAATTACCTAAAGCTCTTCTGCCTTTTTGCTCTTGCCTTTGAGTCGCCTGGTTTGCAGGCTTCCTTTCTTCGTGAATCTTGGACAATTATGTTTCTGTCGTATTTTATGAAAGCCTTTTTCAAAACGTCGGAGCCGGTTATTGCGAGCAGTGCGCGGGCGATTGCCAGCCTCGCCGCTTGAATCTGCGATTCTTTTCCGCCACTGTGCGCCTTGATTATGAAATCGTATTTTACTTCTTCGCCAAGTTCGTTTTGATAAATTCTTATTGGTTCTAAGAGCGCGAGTCTGTGGAACAGCCCGAGTTCTTCGTGCGGAAGATAGTTGAAAGAAATTTTTCCTGTTCCTGGTTTTATCCTTAGTTTTGCAACTGCTGTTTTTCGCTTTCCTGCGAAGATTGTTTTTTCAAGTTGGGTTTTCATTGTTCTTCTCCTAATTTAGTTTCTACATAATTCACAAGCGAGCGAACTGTGATTGTTCTCTCGATTTCAGGCAATGTTAAGTTTCTTTGCGCTGGGAAAGTTACATGGGGATATGTTGCTCTCAATGCACTGACAGCTCCATCCCTAAGAGTTTCTCCATCGTAATTTGAGAGATTATTAAGGCCCCACCATTTTGTAGGGAATATTCTTTGAAGATCAAGTGTTGTACCAAAATTTTTTTCAATCCACATAGTTATGTCCAAAAGGTCTATGGACTCTGCTCCCAAGTCTTCAGATAATCTCATTTCTTCCCTGACTTCTTCTGGCTCAACACTTGGTAAAACTTTTGTAATTGATTCTCTAACTCCCCTATAGATTTCTTCTCTTGTTAAAGTTCTTGGTTGTGTTGTCATCATAATTCCTCGCTTAATTTCTTTAGTTTAATTGCTTTTACTTTTATTTCTCTTTTCATGGATATTTTCTCGGCGTCTTCGAACTCGCTTGGAGTTTGGTTGTAGCAGATTATTCTTTTGAGGGCTTGTCTTCCTCTTGTTTGTTTGTAAGAAAGCATTCCTCGGACTGTTCGTTTCATGATTCTTTCCGGCGACTTTGGGAAGTATGGACCTTTTTGCGCTGAGCCGCCGCGCGCTCGTTTTTGCGCGTATTTCGCGATTGTTGTTCTTGGACTGCCAGTAATCATTGCATCATTGCAGTTTACAATTACAACTTCTTTTCCTAACAGAGATTGCTTGGCTGCAAAGCCAGCTATTCTGCCTAATGCTCCTTCAGCTGCGTCGATTATTATTTTTGTGGTCATTAGGCGAAAACTCCTAAAGTTAAATTGCGTAAACGGTTTGCGTTTGCAAGATACTCTTCAATGTAATCATATTTGAGTTGTAAAGAACCTGGGCCCAATGTTGCACGCATTTTAGTTAGATCCATAATTATTGCACTCGCAATTGGCCTTGATTCATTTCCTTTCTGCCGAGAAGGATTTTCCTGATAAGTTCTCATTGCTTCTGAAATTTTATTTCTTATTGCATCCATTTTCTGAAAAAATACATCTTCTATCATCGTAGAATCCTCACTCCTTCGGCTTTCTTGTTTTTAGTTATTTCTTTAAGAATTGAAACGATTTCTGATTTTGTTGGCTTGAGTTTTTCTTGTGCTTTTTCTGAAATTGCCAATGCGCAGATTCTGACTTTTTTTGTCAGCTCGCCTTTGCTTAGGACTTTTCCTACGATTATTACTGTGTCGCCAGCTGTTGTTTCTTTGTCTATTTCGAAAAGATTTTTAGAAGTTTGTTTTCTTGTCGGGCCTGAGAGAAGTTTTGCCACGTCAGTCCAAGCTGGATTTTTTATTGCTGCTTGAAGTGTCTCAACTAGAACAGGATTAGTTTTTCTTCTAGTTCTTTCCTTTATTTTTGTTTTACTTAACTTGCGCATGGCTAATGATTTTAACGAAGCTATTTAAAGTTAACTCATTGGAAAAGTTTTTATACTAAAGTGTGTATTCGTGTGTTGTGAAGATCTTCGGAAGTTTTAAATAAAACATTTTCTAGATGTGTGGATGGAAAAGAAGCAAACAGTTTTCTTAATTATTGTCGTTGTTGTCTTGGCTGTTGTTGGTTATTTTTATTATTCTTTAGATAATATTCAGGCGTCTCCAGGAGAACTAACTAGGTCGATTACTCCGACTGAAATTCAATGTACTGATCAGGATGGGGATAATACCTTCATCGACAGTTATGTATTGGTTGGAAGTGATGAAGGTTTGCCGTCGCAGATTCATGATTCTTGTGATGCGAACGGAAAGATTAATGAGCAGATTTGTGAGGGGAACGAACCAAGTAGTTTTACAGAACCGTGTTCGGATGGTTTTGCGTGCCAAGAATCAGCATGTCGGGGCGTTCCTGAGTGGACGCAGACGGATTTTTTGACGGCGAGTGACTCAGCAGAAAATGATTATTTTGGCGGTTCAGTTGCTGTTTCTGGAGACGTAATGGTTGTTGGCGCTTATTACGATGATGACCTTGGCTCAAACTCAGGTTCTGCTTATGTATTCCGTGATGATGGCAACCAGTGGGTGCAAGAGCAAAAGCTAACTGCATATGATGGCGACGTTAGTGATATGTTTGGCGCTTCAGTAGCAATTGCTGAAGATATGATTGCAATTGGGGCTTACGGTGACGATGACATGGGAGGAAGTTCTGGCTCTGTGTATATCTTCCGCTACGATGGAAATCAAGAACAATGGGTGTTCAAGCAAAAGCTAACTGCATTTGATGGCGCAACCGGGAGTAATTTTGGAAAGTCAATTGGACTTTCTAATGATGCGTTGGTGATTGCCGCTCATCTGGATGATGCCCCTGGTGAAGGATTTGGCTCAGCTTATGTTTTCCGCTACGATGGAAATCAAGAACAATGGGTGTTCAAGCAAAAGCTAACAGCATCTGATGGCGCAGCCAATGATTTTTTTGGCAGCTCGGTTTCTATTTCCGGAGATGTTATTGCTATTGGAGCTTGGCGCGATGATGATGGCCTGGGCTCAGCTTATGTTTTCCGCTATGTTGGGGATCAGTGGGAAGAAGATCAAAAATTATCTGCTTCTGATGGTGCAGCTGGTGATTACTTCGGGGAGTCTCTGTCAACCGATGGTGATACAATTGTTGTTGGAGCGTGGAGGTCAAAGAGCTATGATGGTTCTGCTTATGTTTTCCGCTATGAAAACAATCAATGGATAGAAAAACAGATGCTTACAGTATCTACTCCTTCAGACACGCGTTTTAGCTATAGCATCGCTGTCTTCGAAAATATGCTTGTCGTTGGGGCAACGAATCCATATTATGGAGATAAAATTGGGAAAGCCCATGTCTTCAAATATGATTTCTCAGTTTCGGCATGGGTTGAAGAGGTCGTGCTGCAAGGAGACCCCTCTAGCCAGGTAAATAACTTCGGAGGTTCTGTCGGTACCGATGGTGATTCGATAGTTGTGGGAGCGTATTCTGATAGTGGCTCAGTTCCAGAAGCAGGCTCTGCCTTTGTCTTCCAAAAGAGATGCAACTTTATCAGCGACTTGGATGGGGATGGGGATGTGGACGAGGATGATGCAGATATATTCATGGAGCAATTTGGTGCGACTTGCGGTGAGTAAGTAAACAGCACATGGAATAACCATAGCACACTACAACAAACATTTTTCAATTAATCATCAAATCAATGGTAAAGTTCCCAATCGCAAAATCAAAAAACAATCACCATCAACAAAACATATCACAATCGACTCTGGTTTATGAGATAATCTTCAAGCTATCGCCCCAACAACCTCTTCCTAAAAAAATAAACAATCCCAGTTAAAATTCCAGTAAACGCCAAGTAGTAAGGCATCAAGCCAAGTTCGTGATGTCCGCGTTTATTCATTAACATTTTCAAACAACTTATCCAGCGGATTTTCAACTTTCTTTAATTGCTCAGAAGAAATATGCGTATAAACCTGTGTCGTGTTAAGTGAAGAATGTCCAAGCATCGCTTGAATCGTCCTAATATCAGTTCCCTGCTCCAAAAGATGAGTCGCAAAACTATGTCTCAACGTGTGCGGCGTCGTCTTCTTATTAATCCCAGCTCTTTCCTTGCAGCCACGAACTATTTTCTGAATATTCCGCGTCGTCAACGCCTTCGCCTTAGAAAAAATAAACTCATTTTCCTTGCGAGTTTCCAGATATTCTTTCAACTCTCCAACTAAACTTCCAGATACTACAAACAACCTGTCTTTCGAACCCTTGCCCTGCCTAACCCAGCCAGTCTTTTCGTCAAAGTTCAAGTCAGAAACCTTCAGATTAACAAGCTCTGAAACTCTCAACCCAGTAGAATACAAAAGCGAAACAATCAACCGCGACTTAACAGTATCAGTCGAATCAATTAATTTCCTGACTTCGTCTTTAGTCAAAACCTCTGGCAATCTCCTCTCTTTCTTTGGCAGGGGAATTCCTTCAAAGTTTTTTTTCAAAACTTCCTTATAAAAAAATTTCAAAGAAGCTGCAGCAAGCATAATTGTGTTCTTGGACTTCGTGTCAAACATTACAGACAAATACGCCTTAACGTCGTCCTCGTTCAACTCAGTTGGCTTCTTATCTGTCTGCGCCAAAAACTTCTCTACAAAAAAAGTATAGTTGCGAACAGTCAGCGGAGAAAACCCGCGAATTTTCAACTCTGTTTTTAATTTTTCTAAAACTTCCATCCTCTTTCGGCATTAATTAAAACGAACTCTTATTTAAAGGTTATTGCATTGGGCAGCACGAATTAAGGCATTGCACAATTATTAATTAGTTTTGTTACATTCCAAAATAGAAAGATTATTTTCACAATCACTGCGTAATTAATAGTATGCAATCTTAAAAAATAACTTCAATTGCAGCCAGCCCCACCCAATTAATAATAAAATCAATCAGGAGCATAGACTTGATTGGATTTGTGGATAATTATTTGTTAGTTAGAGTTGGGGTGGGTTGGGTAACTTGTTACAGAAAAATAATCCCAATTTAACATATTCACATCTCCAAATCTTTCCTGAATAATTATTATCACAACAATCTAACCATTCAAACAGAATCATACAAATTATTATAAACAAATCATAATTAACTAAATAATGGGGAACTACAAAATAAAAATCGCGGCAATTTCTGGCGCGTCGCGCGCACTCAAGTTCAAGGAAAAAAATCCCCTTGCAACAGAGCAGGAAGTCATCCAGTTCATAACTTCAAAGATGGATGAAATCATCGCAAACATAGAAGACGGGGAAGAGTGATTTGTATAAACACAACATTTTTAATCTTTTCATAGCTGATAAATACATGAATAAGGAACTAACCAAAAAATTAAACAGTCTTGTAAAAAAAATCTCTCAATTGCCTAATGTATCGGCGATTTTTTTATTCGGCAGCAATGTAAGCGGAAAAACAAGAAGAGATTCAGACATAGATGTAGCCGTCCTAACAAAAAATTCTAATGAAGAAGAAGAATTTGAAATTATTGGATGCGGTAATAAGGTATTCGACATATCTGTCTTTGCGAGATTACCTCTAATTATTAGATTCAGAATTTTAAAAGAAGGGAAATTATTGTTCTGCAGAGATAAAAAATATCTTCTTGAGACAAACCTAAATACTTTAAAAAACTACTTGGATTTTTCAGTTTTCATCAATAGGTTTTACAAGAGGGCGATTAAAAATGTATGACATACAAAGAATCGGAAAAATAATTACAGACATTGAAAAATTTGCTAAAGAACTTAGCAGTTACAAAATTAGAGAAGTTTCTGATTTGTCTGACAGCAAAACATTTCACGCAACCTCGATGGTAATCTTTGGAATACTGAACAGAACGATTGATTTGGGAAGCGAGATACTTTTTGCAGAAAATCTTGGAGCTCCAAACACCTACCAAGACATTATGCCCACACTTGCAAAGGCAAACATCATAGATAAAGAACGTGCTGAAAAACTGAACAAGATGATTAACAAAAGAAATATCTTAGCTCACTTTTATGGAGATATAAAAGAAAAAGATTTGTTGAGCTTGGCTAAGAATATTAATTTAATTGAAGATTTCGTCAGAACTGTTAAGAAAAATGTGAAGGTTTAACTCTCTATCCCCTTGAACCAATCCTTAAGAGTTTGATCTTGTTCAGGAGTTGTTTTTTGTCCAGTCCTCAATTCAACGTAAGGAACAGCTGGTGCTCCCAGTTCTCCAGGACGAATAAGTAAACCATCAGCCATTGAATCTCCTTCGTCGTAGCCACGGGTGCTATCATGAGTTACCCAGAGTTCTCCCATGTCCGGAACATAACCTTCCTTGCAAAGCTGTTCTAATAAATGCTCTTTGAATTTTACAAATCCAGAATCGGCACCCCAAGCAAAACCAAAATCTATTTCTAAGCGATATATTCTTCCGCCAGGTATCAACCCTTCAACAGCAATATCTAACTCCTTGGGGTGTGCTGTTAAAAATAGTTCTCTAGGTAGCTCGGCCCTAAAAGAATCTCTTCTACCCTCATGAGATAATTTCATTTGGGTGTAAGGCATTACCCCATGAGCTTTGCATGCTGACAAATACGTTCCCGCGTCTTCTCTAGAACGCGACAATGGAATCCCGTTAGCTAAAAAAGATAATCCTCCTGTGAGGATTTTTTCTGGAAAAGTCTTTATTGCATTCACAAGAAGGTTTGGAGAGGGATTTAGAATTCTAAGAGATTTACTTTCTTCTGTTTCTTCTTCAGCAGACATGAATTTTTTATTATTTGGGTTTATTTAAAGATTCTTGTGATAGAGGATATTGTATAGTTAACGTCACATTTATATAGCCGTCTTGTTTTTTTAATCAAAGGAGGTAAGAAAATGTCCATTAAATGTTTGAATTGTAAATCGAAAGATGTCAGAAAAAGAGGTTTTAGATTTACTCTTACCGGAA
>JAHISS010000138.1 GCA_018817905.1 Nanobdellota archaeon | reverse complement strand
TTCCGGTAAGAGTAAATCTAAAACCTCTTTTTCTGACATCTTTCGATTTACAATTCAAACATTTAATGGACATTTTCTTACCTCCTTTGATTAAAAAAACAAGACGGCTATATAAATGTGACGTTAACTATACAATATCCTTTGGGAAATTTAGTATTTGAAAAAAGTGGTTAAATTTTGATTGATTTTTGTTTTTGTCTTCTGCGAAAAGAGGTAGCCAATAAAGAAAACTTTGGATAATTCATTGTTTTCAAAGATTTTCATAAGAGAACTTTGTTGTTTAGTGTATTTGGTTTATTTTGTAATGTTCTTTAAAGAAAAATAATGGGTGCAGTGGAATTGAAATTGGTGTGACACCCTGGTTTCTTATGGAAATTTGGAAGGGGATGAGAAATGTTTAAATAATAACAACGTTTCTTCTTTCTTCTTTCTTTCTTTTATAAATATATATATTATATATTATATATTATATATTATATTCTTTAATCTTTATGTTTTCGTTCGGTTAATATTCTAATTATTTTATTTTTGTTTTTTGTCCATTATTTATTCGTTTAATCGTTATATTCCGTATTTATTAAAGATTCGTTCGGTTAATTAGGATATTTTACTTTTTCGTTTGTTCGGTTAATTAAATAAAATAAATCAGGCGGTAAAATAAATCAGGCGGTAAAATAAATGAGATACCTTTCTTATTCCAAAGGAAATCGAGGTGTCACACTTTAGGCTGGATTTGTTTTCTGTTTTGGGTTTTTCTTCGTGGTTAAACGAAGTTCCATTGGAAATACTGGTTGGAGAATAGGAGAATTTATAATTGGTGGTGGTGTTAAAAGTTCGAGGAAAAGAGGATGGACCAAATTGATAAAATATTTGACTCGTTTGCAACGAATAATTTGTTTAAGGATAAGTCTATCTTGCAGTCGAATTATTCGCCGGAGACGATTTTGCATAGGGCAGAGCAGGTAGAAAGCATTGCTTCGATACTTGGCCCGATGTTGAAGGGAGATAGGGCGAGTAATCTTTTCCTTTATGGCAAAACTGGAACTGGGAAGACCTTGAGCGCGAAGTTTATTTGCGACAAAATAGAATCTAAAACAAAGGAGACTGGAAAGGTGAATTTGAAATTTCTTTATGTTAATTGCAAGTCGAAAAAAGTTTCTGATACAGAATACAGGATAATTGCAGAGTTGATTAACCTGCTTGGGGACAAGGTTCCTGCGACAGGGCTTCCGACAGACGCGGTTTATTCAAAGTTTATCGAGCTTGTCGATAGTGAGAAACAAATTGTTGTTTTGGTTTTGGATGAAATCGACCAGGCAGTTAAGAAGATTTCTGACAATTTTATTTACACGTTGACGAGAGTTAATTCAGAGTTGAAAAATGCGCAGATTAGTTTGGTAGGGATTAGTAATAGTTTGACTTTTATGGATAATTTGGATCCGAGAGTTAGAAGTTCGCTGGGTGAAGAAGAAATAATTTTTCCGCCTTACAATGCTTTGCAGTTAAGAGATATTTTGACAGAAAGGGCGAAGAGGGCGTTTAAGGAAGGTTCGCTCGATGAAGGAGTGATTGCAAAATGCGCCGCTTATGCTGCCCGGGAACATGGCGATGCGCGTCGTGCGCTGGATTTGTTGAGGGTTGCTGGCGAAATTACAGTTCGGGAAGGAAAAGAAAACGTTAAAGTGGCGCACATTGACATGGCGAATAGTAAAATTGAAAGGGACAAGATGCTTGATATTATTGAGAGCGAGCCGAAGCAGTTTCAGCTTGTTTTGTATTCGATAATGCTGTTGAATGACCGAGCGAATTATGGGAACATCTTTACAGGCGATGTTTACAATGTTTACCAAGAGGTTTGTGACAAAACAAAAAACGAGGCGCTTACTCAACGGAGAGTTTCTGATATTTTAGGAGAGTTTGACATGTTGGGGATTATTAATGCTCGCGTGATAAGCAAAGGGAGGCAAGGCAGAACGAGAGAGATAAAACTAATGCTTTCTCCTAGCATAAAGGAAAAAGCTGATGAGATTTTACGAAAATCCTTGGATGTCTGATGGTTAGCAAAATGAGAATCGATGCTGCAGCGACTTTAACTTCTGCAGGAATTGAATATCTCAAAAGCAAAGTGGTTAATTTAGAAGAAATTTTTTATTATCAAAACAAAATGGGGAAAAGAACAGATGGATGAAGAAATCCTTAAAATAATCAAGGAAAAAGGTCTTTTGTTAGAAAAGGAGATTTATGATTTGATTAATAGTTTTCATGATAAAGAAGCTGCTCGGAATTTTTTAGAGCAGTTGGAAAGAGTTTCCGGGCAGAAGATGATTACAAAGGGCGTTCTAAACAAAAATGTGGCTTATGTGAAAGAATTTGTCAGCAACCTCCCTGGCGGGGATAAGAGCATTGTCGAAAAGGTTTTTGTCAATCTTGGGATTAGTTTAGAGGTCAGAAGAGAAAAGATTGTTGAAGTAAAAGAAAATAGCCCGAGGCCGAAGCAAGATTTTCAGGTTTTTTATTCTGAAACTGCGCCGGATAAAAAATTGGAAGTTAAGGATTTTGTGGGCCATTTCAGGGCGAGGTTTCATCAGCTGCAGAGGATTTTGATGGCACGGCCGGAATTGCAGAAAAACTTGGTTTCAATTAATAAAATTTCTTCTGACCGAACGAGTTTGAGCATTATCGGAATTGTGACAGAAAAGAGAATTACTAAAAATAAGAATTTGATTATAACTTTTGAGGATTTGACTGGGGAAATAAAGGCGCTTGTTAAGTTTGACAGGGAGGAGATTTTTGAAAAGGCAGAGGAGCTGCAGTTGGACGACATTGTCGGGGTGAAGGCGTCGGGGAATCGAGACATATTGTTTGTTCAAGATGTTTTTTTCCCAGATGCGTTTGTTCCTGAAAAGACAAAGTTTGAAGAAGATTTTTCAATTGCCTTTCTTTCGGATTTTCACACAGGAAGCGGAAAACATTTAGAGAAAAGCGTTGGCAAGTTTTTAGATTGGATTAACAGCGAAGATGAAACTGCGAAAAAAATAAAGTACATTTTTTTTGTTGGAGATAGTGTTGATGGTGTGGGGATTTTTCCCGGGCAGGAAAATGAACTTACGCTGAAGAGCATGGAAGAACAGTATGAATTGTTTGCTTCTTATTTGAAGAAAATTCCCAAGCGCATTACTATGTTTTTGTGTCCTGGGCAGCATGACGCGACGTGGGTTGCAGAACCGCAGCCGATAATCAGTAAAAAATATGCGCCTCAACTTTATGAACTGGAGAATTTAGTTTTGCTGACAAACCCTGCAATGGTAAAGTTGTTGGAAAAAGAAAAAGAGTTCAAGGTTTTAATGTATCACGGGGCAAGCGTTCATGTTTTGATTAATGAAATCAAAGAACTGCGGGAACTGAAAGCTGCAAAGTGTCCGGCGAAAGCGGTTAAGCATTTGTTAAAGAGGAGGCATTTAGCTCCGAGTCATGGGGTTAGTGCGAGTATTGTTTACACTCCAAACGGCGAGTTTGATCCGTTGGTTATTTCTGAAGTGCCAGATGTTTTGACGACTGGGGAAATGCACAGGGCTGATATTGAAAATTATAATGGAGTTTTGATTATTGCAAATAGCTGCTGGCAGGCGCAGACGTCGTTCGAAGAAAAAGTCGGGAATGTTCCAGATCCTTGCAAAGTTCCTGTTTTGAATTTGAAGACGAGAGAGCTGAAGATATTTGATTTTAGGGATGAAAGCGAGGTGGATGAAAATGGGGGGTGGAAGGGAGAATGATTAGAGCAATAGCAAAGTATAGGTTTGAAGATAAAGATTCTTTTGAGAGCAAAATAATTCCGTATCTTTTTGGCGGGGGGATTTTTTATAAAAAACCAGTTCCAAATTATGAAATAAAGAACAAACGAGCTTTAGTTGATGTGAAAACAGGAAGTTTGTCCCAGTTGATTACTGTTCTAACAGGAATGCTTAGGTATAGTGCGGGCTGTGTTTTGGAAGATATTGAGATAGTAGATTGTTCTATCGCACCTCTTAAGGATAAAACATTAAGCGAAAAAATTTCTTTAGGTGTAATTTTGAAACCTTCTTTAAAGTTTCAGGAAGGCATTGTTAGTGATTTAATAAAATTAGCTGTGAAAAATAAGATTGATTTTGTTAAAGACGATGATGCAAGCGAATATTCTAAGGAAGATTCAAATAAGATTAATGGACTTGTTTCAGATTTAGATTATTTTCAGAAGATTGTTAATCCTGATTCTTTAGTGAGCGATTGTGCGATGATTGTTCCTTGGGTTGATGGTTGGAATTTAGTTGGTGAGATTTCTAATAAGCACGTGACAATGGTTCATTGTGCGGGGCTTTCCCAACAAATTTCTTGGAGCTCGCACATAATCTTTTCGAGATTAGCAGGAGCGTCTTTTGTTGTTGTTTCAGATCCCTTGTTTGATAAAGATTTCAACTTGGATGTTGCGCTAGACTCAGCTACTCGAGAGACTAAAGGGGTTGGAAAGACAAAATTGATATTAAGTGGCGGGATAAATCCGGAGAGAATTAAAGGAATTATCAAATCTGTTAATGAAAGGTTTATTCCTTATATTGGTTTTGCGGTTGGTTCGTGGGTTTTGTCTGGCAATTTGGAGAATAATTTTGCTTTGTTAAAGGAGATGAAAGATGACACCAAACCAATATTTTAAACTCATCGAAGAGAAGGTTCATGAAGATTATGAACTGGCAAAGAAAGCGAAGGCGAAAGGAGTGGACCCTGTTGCAGAGGTTGAGATTCCTATTGCGTCTTCTTTGGCTGAAAAGGTGGTGGGTTTGATTTCTACTGTGTATCCTCAGATTGCTGACAAGAGAATTGTTTCAAGGATTCTTGAGCTGGAGAAAAAGTTTGGTTCTTTGGACCCTTGCGTTGCGTTGTCAATTGCAGAGGAAGTTGCTAAGGAAAAGTATGTTAAGTTTAAAGACCATAAGGAAGCAATTGAAGCAGGGATTAGGGTTGCGATTGCTTACATGACTTTGGGTGTTGTGTCTTCGCCGATTGAAGGGTTTGTTGAGTTGAAATTTGAGAAGACAAAAAACGGGGAAGATTATTTTGTTCCGTATTACTCTGGACCGATAAGGTCTGCTGGAGGGACAGAGGCGGCTTTTTCATTGGTTGTGATAGATCATTTAAGAGAAATATTTGGTTATGCAAAGTATGATCCGAACGAGGAAGAGATTAAACGAGGCGTTCATGAAAGTTATGAGTATCACGAAAGAGTCACGAACTTGCAGTATTTGCCGACAGAAAAAGAGATAGAGTTTTTGATGAGTTATCTGCCGATTCAAGTTTCTGGGGATGCGAGCGAGAGCAGGGAAGTTTATAATTACAAGGATTTGTCGAGAGTTCCGACTAATTTTATTCGCTCTGGATTTTGTTTAACTTTGAACGAGGGTTTGGCGCAGAAAGCTCCGAAGATTTTGAAAAGAGTTAAGAGGTTAAGAGAGAATGGTTTTAAGTTGAGCGACTGGGATTTTCTTGAGAAATTTGTTGAGCTGCAGGGAGAGTTGAAGAAGAAAAAAACAGCAGATGTTTCTGGGGGTGCTGTTTATATTAAGGACTTGGTGGCGGGCAGGCCGGTTTTTGGTCATCCTTCTCGGAGTGGCGGGTTTCGGTTGAGGTATGGTCGATGCAGGAACACTGGCTATTCTTGTCTTGCAGTTCATCCGGCAACTATGCGGATTTGCGGGGATTTTATTGCGGTCGGTACGCAGTTGAAAATTGAAAGTCCAACAAAAGGATGTGTGGCTGCTTCTTGCACGACAATTGACGGACCGATTGTGAAGTTCAAGAACGGCGCTGTAAAAAAAATCACAGATTGTGACGAAGCTAAAAGAGTTTACGACGATGTTGAGGAGATAATTTATTTAGGGGATTTGCTTGTGCCGTATGGGGATTTCAGAAATAGAAACCACGCGCTTGAGAAACAAGGATATATTGAGCAATATTGGCTGCAGGAAGTGAAGAAAGCTGGCGGGGCGAGCGAGTTGTTTGTTGATTTTAAGGAAGCTGTTAAGATTTCTGAAAAGTTAAACGTTTCTCTGCATCCGAGTTTTATTTTTTATTGGACGCAAATTGGGAAGGATGATTTTTTAGCTTTGTTTGATTGGATTGGACATGGCGAGTTGTCTGGGGAGAAGTTTGTTTTGCCTTGGACGAAGGCGGATAAAGAGAGGTTTGCAAGGGGGAAGAGAGCTTTGGAATTGATTGGCTGTGAGCATGAAGTTAGTTTGGAAAATGTTGTTTTGAATGAGAAAAATAAAAATGCTCTGTTGTTTAATTTAGGTTTTGGGGTTTTAAAGTTGGACAGGAATTGTTTTGGAAATGAGTTTGATAAGCTGCTGCAGAAAGTTGGAGATTTTGAGGGAAGTGTTTTGAGCAAGATAAATGAATTGTGTGATTTGGAGGTAAGGGATAAGGCTGGAGTTTTTGTTGGGTCGCGAATGGGGCGGCCTGAAAAAGCGAAATTGCGGAAGCTGACAGGAAGCCCGCATGTTTTGTTTCCAGTTGGGAACGAAGGCGGAAGGTTGAGAAGTTTTCAGGCAGCGTTGGATGTTGGAACTGTTAAAGCAGAATTTCCTGATTTTTATTGCAGTAAATGCGAAAAGGGAACTGTTTATCCACGGTGTGGAGTTTGTGGAGAATATTGCAAGCGGTTGGAAAGTGAAAAATACAAAGAAAGACGGATAGACATTAGAAGTTATTTTGATGAGGCGAAGAAAATTGCTGGCGTGAGCGTTGATGAGATTCCGATTGTTAAGGGTGTGCGGGGAACGAGCAACAAAGACCACAGCACCGAGTTTTTGGCAAAGGGTTTGTTGAGGGCGAAATATAATCTTCATGTGAACAAGGATGGGACAATTAGGTATGACATGATTGAAATGCCGTTGACGCATTTTAAGGCGAAGGAAATTGGAACAAGTGTTGAAAAGTTAAGGGAGTTGGGTTATGAAAAAGATATTAACGGAAAGAAGTTGGAAAGCGAGAACCAGGTTTTGGAATTGTTTCCGCACGATATTGTTTTGCCTGCTTGCTCTGAAAGTTCGGATGAAAAAGCCGACGATGTTTTTTTGAAAATTACTAAGTTTGTCGATGAGGAGCTTGAGAAAATTTATGGTTTGGAGAAAAAGTTCAATGCAAAGGGCAGGGAAGATTTGATTGGGGTTTTGCTTGGCTGCATGGCTCCGCACAATTGCGCTTCTGTTATTGGGAGATTGATCGGTTTTTCAAAGACGCAAGGAATGTTGGCTTCGCCGTACATGCATGCAGCTATGAGGAGGGATTGCGATGGAGATGAAGCCGCATGCATGCTTTTTATGGACATGTTGTTGAACTTTTCGAGGAAATTTTTGCCAGCTCATCGCGGGGGGACGCAGGATGCTCCGTTAGTTGTGAATGCGCGAATCAGGGCCGGGGAAGTTGATGATATGATTTTTGATGTAGATGTTTCTAAGGAAATTCCTTTAGAATTGTATGAAGCTGCAGAAGAAAGAAAAAGTCCGTATGATGTTAAGATGGAGCAGGTGAAGGACAGGCTGGGCGGTGATAAAGAGTTTGTTGATTTGGGTTACAGTTATGAGACTGAAGACATTAATCTTGGGCCTCTTTGTTCGAGTTATAAAATATTGCCGACGATGCAGGAGAAAGTTAATGCTCAGATGGAGTTGTGTAAGAAGATTCGGGCGGTTGATACGGCAGATGTGGCGAGATTGATTATTGAAAGGCATTTTATCAGAGACACGAGGGGAAATTTGAGGAAGTTTTCAATGCAAGGATTTAGGTGTGTTGGGTGCAATGCAAAATATCGGCGGCCGCCGCTTGTTGGCAAGTGCACGAAGTGCGGTGGGAAACTGATTTTTACAATTTCTGAAGGAAGCATTGTGAAATACATGCAGCCGGCTTTGGATTTGGCGCGGGAGTTTGGCGCGAGTAAATATTTGTTGGAAAGTTTGGAGTTGACTGAGATGTATATTCAGTCGATATTTGGGAGGGAGAAAGAAAAACAAGAAGCGTTGGGGAAGTGGTTTTAGGAAGTTTTATTAATTCTTGATTTGTAGTAGAAAGTATGGAAAAGAGGTTGGTTGTTGTTTTAGTTGTTGTGGTTGTTTTAGCGACTTTTGGTTATTTTTATTTTTTTGGGGACGGGGTTTTGTTTTCTCCAAGTGACCTAATAAAGGGAAAGGCTGCAAAAGTTAATTTGGCCGAGAGTATAAATTTGTTTGATGAATCTGCTGTACGGAAGAGGATAAATGACATCTCAAAATTCGGGGAAGAAATTGAAGTTAAGGGGGAAGTGGAAGCATTTCATTACGACAACCTTGAGGAGTCTTCAAGTGTAAATGAATATTTCATTTACGATGGTGAGGAGAAGCATAGAATCTATTTTGAAGAAGAACCGTGGTTGGTTTCAGGAGACAAATTGAGAGTCTTTGGGAAAAAATTGCAATTTGACAAAGGAAATGAAATTGTCGCGGAGAATTATGAATTCTTATCTGACGATGAGGGCTTGCTTTTTTCTCCGATTGAAGCGGACTTACAGGATGATGTTTTAGGAGTGCAAACAACAGTTGTTTTACTATACCAAAATCCAAATCACGCCTTTACTCATCCAAGCGCCTCTGAAATGTATTATTATTTGTTTCGTGATGACCAAACCGGTTTTCTTAGTTCGTTTTTTAGAGAGTCGTCATACGGTAAGACCAGTTTAGATGGTTTTGTTTATGGATGGTTTGATGAAGATGAATCCAGTTGTGCCTCTAATTCTGTTCCTCCCGATGCCACTGCCAGATTAGCAGAAGAATATCCTGGAGAGTTATCTGAAATAGATAGGATCCTTATTGTAAAACATGGTTGCGGCACGGGGGGAGGAGTTTCTGCTATAGGAAAGATTCATTTGACTGCTCCGGATGGGACAGATTTGTATACAAGTATTTCTGTAGCAACCAAGCTAATGCCCTCTATGTATCCCCCAACACCTGGGCCCTATCCTGGCTGGTATTATTTGGACGAAGTTGATAATTCGCTTTATAAATTAATTTCTCATGAACTTTCGCATGGTTTTGGTATTGGTGGGCATGGAAACATTTATGATTGCGGGGAATTTACAATATCTGGGGATGTGGTTGATTGTGCTCAATATGCTAGCGGTGACAGATTCCAAGTATTAGGAACCACAGGTTTTACATATCAGCCAGAGCTAACGAACTACGCTTTTCACCATGCGGCTTGTCACAAAGAAAGATTCGGATGGCTCGATGGTTCAAGTGTGTTAGAAGTAACAGATTCTGGAACCTATACGATTTATCCTTACGAAACCCAGTCCCAAGATGTAAAAGCTATAAAAATTCCATTAACTAATCCAATTCTAGTGCCTTCGGTATATGACGATGGCGTAACCATTGACCTTGATGCAATCTATATACAGTATCAAAGACCATTGGGCGGTTATGACTCAACTTTAGAACATTTGAATAATTTTGGCATAAATATTAATGGTATTTTAATAAGGGGCCAATTTTTTTACAATGGTCGTTGTATAACAACCTATCTTTTTGACGCACACACTCAAAGTTTATGGTATGATGAATTTGCAGGACCGGAATATGATTGGTACAATAATGTGGCAGATTCAAGGGACTCGTTTTTGCTTCCAGGGGAAACTTTTTATGATCCTTATAACAATATTTACATAACTCCAATAAAATTAGCCGATGACGGCGGTATTGAAGTTAGTATTATTAATCTCCGAAAATGTTCTAACGGCATAGATGACGATAACGACGGAGCAACAGATTATCCTAATGACTTTAGTTGTTCTTCTCCACAAGATAATGATGAAACATATCCTCAAGCAGAATGCCAGGACGGAATTGACAACGATGACGATGGCTACACAGATTATCCAGATGATTTTAGTTGTTCTTCTCCACAAGATAATGATGAAGCATATCCTCAAGCACAATGCCAAGACGGAATTGACAACGATAATGATGGCTTCATAGATTATCCTGCGGATTCTGATTGTTATTTTGTCCAGGACAATACTGAAAAAATGGAATTCTTCACAGTAAAAAATAACCAAGGCGAGGAAGTTGCTAAGTTTGCGGAAAATGGAGACATATTCCTTGAGGGAGATTGTTTTGTGACAGGTTCGTGTGCGTTTCCGGTTCCATTGTTCCAGGTAAAAAATTCTGCTGGGGAAACTGTAAGTTATGTTGATCAGCAAGGAAATTTGTGTACTGAAGGTGGGAACTGCGGCTCCAGCGCAAATTGCGATGCGCAAAATCCTGCATTTACAATTAAGAATGGTGACGGCATTGTCGTCATCGAGATAAATCAGAATGGGGAATTATGTTTTGTTGGAAGCTTAAATGGGGGGCTGGGACCAACGATTCTGGAACCTGAAAGGGCTCGTCCAGAGACTCTCCCAATAATCAAAGCGTGAATATGGTAAATCGTGAAAGGAGGTAAAAATGAAAAAGAATTTTTTGAAGATAGCAGGGCCGGCGTTGGTTGTTTTGATAATTTTGATGGTGGTTATTGTCGGCGCGATGGAGATTAATTTGGAGGATAAGTTTATAGTTGACAACAGCGGGAAGGTGGGGATTGGGATTCCAAATCCAGAAAGTGAATTGCATATCTGGGGCAGCGGCGCGCAGGTTTTGAGAATTGAATCTAATGATAACGAGGCTACTGCTTTGGAATTAGTGAGGAGCAGTTCGCCACACCGGGATTGGCAGATAAAAAACGATGGCGGTGTTTTAAAGATTGGCAGTGGACCTGATAAGAATTATGAGACTATGTTGTTTGTAGACTCAAATGGCGGGGTGAGTATAAATGGATTAGAAGGTGCTGGCAATGCCTACGTTTGTCTTAGTCCTTCTGGCAAACTGTTCAGGAGCAATGTTCCATGCACGTAAGTATTGAAACAGAAATTGGTTTTGTTTGTCGATTTAGGTAGATTGGGAATTATGGTTGAGACGTTGGGGAAATGGTTTTGACAGTATCTCCGCATAGGCTTTTCAAATTTATTTTCTGCCCCCACCCGCCCGCCCAGAGAGTTCAATTTCACGCAATTTTCGTGTTGAGTTTTTTGCTGCGCGAAATTGATTATTGCGTGCAAAAAATAAATCTGTGATTTTTCTTCTTGTGCGGAGAATACTGTTTGAGTGAAAAGGTTTTTAACTGCTGGATTTTTTTCTTTGGAGTGCCTCTATAGCTCA
>JAHISS010000137.1 GCA_018817905.1 Nanobdellota archaeon | reverse complement strand
CTCAAGCTGAACAAAAAGAATCGCCGGCAGAAACAAAAGCAGAACAGCCAAAGGAAGAAAAAGCAACAGAAAAACCAAAAGAAGAAACAACAAAAAAACCGAAGGAAGAAACAAAAGAATCCGATAATTAAAAAACAATCACCATCAACAACACATATCACAATCGGCTCTGGTTTGTGAGATAACCATGGGGGGGGGTGGAAATTATTTAAGATATTCTCATCAATAACACAATCTGGTTTATGAAATAATTATTTACCCAACAATTAGTCCCCTCAACGATAAACTGGCTTATCAACCAATTGCGTAATTCTCTTAAACCAAAAAGCAATTCCGCCTAATATTAATATTCCAATTGTTGCGGTAATAATCAAAAATAAATTTTCATATCCTGCAAAAGTCCCGCATCCTTTTTCTAATTTCGGCTTGTCGTTTTCAGTTCCGCAGGAATTCTCATCATAACAATCCCTTTTCCTTTTCTCCTCATCAATACACTCGCTCCAGTCGCCGCATTCCCAATCTTCTTCACATTCTGTTCCATTGCCAAGAAGAGGATGATAAGTCAAGTTATCGTCTGTATCATTCCCATCAGTATCGTCGTCTCCCCCAGTAGAACTAGTACTTGAACTTCCTGGGTCCCCTGGAACACTTGGCGTAGCAAGACAATCTTCGCCAAAACCCTCAACCATAAAAAACCCTGGCTCGTCACTTAATCCAAAAAAATCACCCACGTTTGTAAACTCAATACTAACATCTTCTAAAACCTGTCCACCAGATGTTGATGTTGGCGGCAGAATTTCCAGCTTCCATGTTTTATTCCTCTCTTCTGAACTAACTTCAAGCTCAAACATCTTCCAATTTTCAGTTGCATTGCCTCCCCCAAAATCAACTAAATCATCCTCCGGCCCATAGACTCGTGCGTAAAAACCTTCGCCAGTTCCCGAACCAGAAACATAAATCGAAAAATCATCAAGCCCACCAACCCAAAAGCTAACATTCCCAGGGATAGACATAATTTTAATTGTTTCATTTTCATAAATCATAATCGGCGCGCTTGAATTCAGAATAGAAAACGCGCTGTATCCAGGATTCAAAGCCAGAACATACTGCCCTTTGCTTGGCGCAACAAATTCAACAACTCCAGAACTCCCAGAATGAAAATAGCCTTGCTTAATAATCTCCCCGTCTTGGTCGCTGACAAAATAAGTTAATAAATCAAAGTACACCAACCCTCCGACTTCAACATGTTTAACCCCAATTTTAACTTCCTCTCCTGCATCAGCTCTAACAACAAAATTATGCTGCATCCTTAATCTTAACTGCGGAGAATCAAGAACCAAAATTTCATCAGAACATGCAAGAGGCAGCAATGTTTCTTCAGGAACTTCAACTGACTCAGGCAAAACAAACATCGACGGCTGAGGGTCACTTAAAGAAAGATCAGCTTCAGAACCCGCCTCCAAAAATTTCCCGAGATGAAAAGACATCTCATCCATTTGAGAATAATAATCTCCAACTGACTGCGCATACTCCTCTGCATTTTCACAAACTCTAATTAAATTCTCAGCTTCGTCGTAACAGTTTACCCTATACCCCGGCGAGTAATCTTCAACTAAAACATCATAAGGCGTTGTAAACATAAAAGTTGTCCATATCCAAAAACCATTCGTCTCCTTAGCAACATTGTACAAATGATAAGCCCAGTCCCCAGAAAAATAAGAATGCGGGCTCAGCGCTCCAACGTAATAGCCGTAAATCTCATCGCCATAAATACTACCTTCTTGAAAATTATAATAACCCGCTGGAAGCAAGGCAGATTCCAATCCGGAAGGCAAGCTTGCTGCTCCGCGTCGCGAAGAAAATGGCTCTGTCGCCCAAATAATACACGGCTCAGTCTCACTGCTCCAGCCAGCATACAAATTCGGAATGTAAAAAGCGGAAGGCGAAGGATATGCTCCTATCAAAAAATCAGGATTAACTTCCTTGACTCTGATTCTCAACTCTTCTCCATATCCTCTTATTCTCGCACTCAAAAAATCATAATAATCGTCAAGCAGATTATTAGCGACAAGCCATGTAAATCTCTCAGCCCTCTGGTCTTCTCCAATTGGCGGATCTTCTCACACATAACCTCCTCCAGCATCAATAAAAACTAAAAAAGTTGAATCTTCAAATCCCCAGTCCAAACTAAAAGAGCCACGTTCATTGCCGTAAATCTCAAGGTCTAAAAACATTCCGTCAACTCTGTATTCATTCGGATGGTTAATAGACAAATTCGCGAGAGCAACAGCAATGTCTGTCAAATGCTCCCAATAGACCAGGTCAAACGCAGTCACAATCGGCCCTGCTGTTCCATCAGCATAAACAACATAATTGTCCGTAATAGTTGAAGTAGCGACAGTGTGATAGTAATTAAACGCCTCAAAAAGCATCACATTTTTTTCCTTAGCAAGCCAGGCAAAAGTCCTAACATTATCCGGCAAGTCATCTTCATAATCGCCTGACGTATAATTAACATTGTTGTCAATTCCGTTCTTGATTATCAACGCATTTATTCCATGACTAATCAACTCATCAATATCGGTTTCGTTAGTTGAGTCAACATAACCATAAGATGTCTTCAACCTAACGTTTTGTTCTAAACATCCCTGCCCTAAACATTCACAATCAACACCACAAGTTTCAAAATTCTCGTCTGACTCGCAATTCCCATCACCGCAATCAGCAACAACCAGCCCAGCTCCAAAAAGAACACAAACCACTACAACAAACAAAAATCCAATCCTCTTTTTTCTCATTTTCATAAACTCTTGCAACATTAATAAAGAAAGTAATTTTAAATAACTTACTGATAACACAGTATCTCCGCACAAGAATGAAATACCCAATCACAACAAGCTATAAAGATTTTAAAAAAATTTCAGCAAAGCCCCCACTACTTGCAACACCCTAACATTCATTGACTTAATGTGATGTCTGGAGTTATTAATAATATTGTCATCTATCGATAATTGTTTAACAATATAGAATTGTTTGGTGGTGGAACTGGGGTGGACAGAAAATTAGGCTATTTATATTACGCTATGAACCAGACTTAACACAACCAAACAATTTAAAAAACAACTCTTTCTTTAACATTTATGGAAGAACTCAAAACAATTAACGTTGGAATTTTCGGCCACATCGACCACGGCAAGACGACTTTGCTGAAACAACTTACTGGTAAGTGGGCTGACACGCAT
>JAHISS010000022.1 GCA_018817905.1 Nanobdellota archaeon | reverse complement strand
CCAACTTTGTTTTTTCTATAACCTTGTTTTACCGCAGACAATTTCTTACAAAATTGGCATTTTGTTTTCATAGCATTAACCTCCTTTCAGAGAGGTTAAACTATCAAACTATATAAATCTGACGTTAATTGGACAGTATCTATCAATTGATACATTTAAATAGCCTAAAAATTATTTGAAGGTGTATCGTTAAGAAATGGCAGTTCTTGTGAACTTGACTATTTCTACTTACATTAAAATGACTAAGTTTAGCGAATTGGGTTTGTGCAAAAACCTGTTGAAAGTTATTGGAGAAGCTGGATTTGATAGTCCGACAGAGATTCAGGAAAAGTCGATTCCGTTTGTTTTGAAAGGCAAGGACGTTATCGGGAATTCTGCGACAGGTTCGGGGAAGACGCTTGCATTTGCTGTTGGGATTTTTGAAAAAGTGACGAAGGGGCAGGGCGTGCAGGCGCTGGTCATGGTTCCGACGAGAGAACTTGCAGAGCAGGTTACAAAATCGCTTAGATTTTTTTCTAAGTATTATGATTTTAAAACGCTTGATGTTTACGGCGGGGTTTCAATTTCAGAGCAGGTTACGAAGATAAGAAAATCAGAGATTATTGTCGGGACGCCGGGAAGGATTTTGGATCATTTGAGGCGTGGAACTTTGGACTTGTCAAAGGTTAAAGTGCTTGTTCTTGATGAGGCAGACCGGATGGTTGACATGGGATTTCTTCCAGATGTTGAGACAATTGTGAAGCGGTGTCCGAAGAAGCGGCAGACAATGTTGTTTTCTGCGACCATGACGCCAGATATTGATTACATGAAAGATAAATATATGGAACATGCCAAACAGATTGAAGCAGAATCTTACATTGATGCGGGGAAACTGAAGCAGATTTATTACGAGCCGCCGAATCATCTTAAGTTTTCTTTATTGTGTCATTTGTTGAAGCAAGACAAAACAAATCTTGTTATGGTTTTTTGCAACACGCGAATGAACTCAGACATGGTTGCAGATAATTTGCAGAGGTTTGGTTTGAAGGCGATGGCGATTCACGGCGGGCTGACGCAGAGCAAGAGGAAAGCGACGCTGGAAGATTTTCATGCGGAAGATGTTCAGATTTTGGTTTGCACAGACGTGGCGGCGCGTGGGCTTGACATAAAAAATGTTTCGCACGTTTACAATTATGACATTCCTCCGTCAAGCAACGATTATATTCATCGAGTTGGCAGAACTGCAAGAGCAGGCAAAGAAGGAAAAGCGATAAGCATTGTCACGAACAGAGATTATGAGAATTTTAGAAAAGTTTTAATGGATGATTCTTTGAAAATCATAGAGGAAAAACTTCCAGATAATATTGAAGAGATAGCGCCGCGTTTTGTTGGTTGGAAAAAAGGATTTAGAGGCGAGGGGCGGGATTCTCGAGGCGGTGGAAGTTCGCGCGGCGGCGGTGGAGGGGGTTCTAGAGGAGGGAGAAGTTTTGACAGAGGAGGAAGGCGGGATTCGCGAGGAGGAAGTTCTCCGAGAGGTAGAAGTTTTGGTGGAAGTTCGAGAGGAGATTCTCGTGGTGGAAGTTCTCCGAGAGGAGGAGGTTCGCGAAGTGGCGGTTCAGGTGGCGGGGCGCGAGGTTTTCAACGCGGCGGTTCAGGTGGTGGGCAGAGGAGTTTTGGTGGAAGTTCGAGAGGAGATTCTCGGGGTGGCGGTTCTGGGGGCGGGCGAAGAGATTCGCGGGGCGGAAAAAGTTTTGGTCGGAAGAGAAGATAATAATTTTTGATTCGATGGGAGGATATTTTTTGTTGATAATGATGATTGTCTTTTGATTTTACTTGCTGTGATTGGAATCCTTACTCTACTTTTTGTGCAACTTCTGAATCATCTGTAGATTCTGCTGGTGGTTTTATTGCTAAGACAGATTCACGAAAGTTTTTTGTATGTGGTATGATTATCTGAATAGCGGCGTATGCTTCTTCATGATCGATGACGTGATCTTTGTTTTGGTCAACAATTCCAAAAACATGTCCTGCTGCTTCTTCAAAATCGCCTTTTAGAACGTTGGCTGTGTAAGTTTGGAGGACATGGCTCGCGTTTTCATTAATTCTGTATTCTCCGATGTTTCTTGGCGGGCAATTGCATCCGAAACATAAAACTGTTGTTGTTAATGCTACAAGATTTTTCCAAGCCATGGAATTTACAGATGTGTTAATTATTTAAACATTTAGTTTCGAAAAGGCAAAGTTTAAAAACAACTTTTCATTAATTAACAAATGGAAAAAGAGGCAGTTGAACAATATCTTTCTGGGAATTGGGAGTCAATTTTAACTGGTAGTGTTGGCGGGGCTTTGATTGCTTTAGGCGTAATGTTTGCGCTTCTTGTTTTCTTGGCGATTTATATTTATTCTGCATTGGCGTGGCTGACGATTGCGCGGAAGCTGAAATACAAATATCCTTGGCTGGCGTGGATACCAATAGTTAACTGCGTGTTGATTTTGCAACTTGGCGGCTTTCACTGGGCTTGGATATTTTTGATATTGGTTCCAATTCTTGGTTGGATACCTTTGTTTGTGATATGCATTATTGCTACGTGGAGAATCTTTGAAAAAAGGAAATATCCTGGATGGTTTAGCTTGAGCATGATTGTTCCAAAGGTTGGCGGGATTCTTTATTTGATAGCAATTGGTTTTGTTGCTTGGAAAGATAAGAAGAAAAGGTGAATAGCTCGCAACAAGTTACCTGCCACTCCCACCACAACTTTAGTTAATCCAAACATTATCTCAAAATCCAACCAATATTGTAATCCGATTGATTTTATTATTAATTTGTGGTTAGTTACAATTACAATTAAAACTATTTTTGGAGGCGGTGGAATTTAATGTTGGCAAATGTTTTTAGTGTATGAGCGATCAGTAACATTTTTATACTTGTTTTTTTCTAAATTTCTATGGCAGGAAAATGCAGAGATTGCGGCAAGACAATATTTAGAGAAAGCATTCATTATTGTTTTTATTGCTGGAACAAAGAGAAAATTGAAGCTGGCGGGTTTAAGCCAGGCGTGAGGAAAAGTGTAGAAAAGTGGAAAGAATGGAATGGTAAGTGATTTATTTTTTGAATAATCAAATTGTAACAATTTTAAACCCCAAAAATGATTATCTCATAAACCAGATTCGATGGGATAATGTATGTTGTTGATATTTTAATTTTTGCGATTGGGGTTTCACTTATTAAATAAATCTTAGTATATAATCTTTGAAAAAATAGCCTAAATTATAGCCAGCCCCATTAAATAATAAAATCAGTCAGGAGCATAATGTTATTTGAATTTGTGATAATTATTTGGTTGTTGGGGGCAGGGGTAACTTGTGTTAGTTGGCCAATTACAAATTGGGCTATTTAGTAAGCTAACTAATCATTGCGTCAAACAAAAACTATTTATAGCCCATAAAGTTGAAGAAATTATGAAAAAATCAATTGAGACTTTGAAAGGTGAGCATGAGGCGATTAGAGGAATTTTTGACAAGGTAGAAGGTTGTCTTAGCGTTGACGAGCTTGATGTCGGGAATTTGGCTAACCTGTTGCATGATTTTGGGAAGATTTGGGACGCGCATGAACTGATGGAAGAGAATTTGTTTCATCTTTCGCAGGAGAAGGGGCCGCCGTTTCCAGAAGAGACGATGTTTCTTGAGCAGCACAAAGAACTTCGGGGACATTGGAAAGTTTTGCAGGATGCGGTTGGTTCGTCTGATGATGCGCGGATTAAGGTTGCGATTGAGACTGATGGGAAAATGTTGATGGAGAAATTGAAGAGCCACATGGGTTCGGAGGATGATTTTTTTGAAATTATGGCGGAGAAGTTTGAAGGGTTAGAAGAGAGTGATTGAGTGAATGATTATCCACTCTTGGAAAGATTGGAAATTGGGCCGCTAATTCTATAAGACCTTTGTTCCTCTGGCACTTCTGTGATCGTGTGGCACGATGCAGGAATAAAGTTTCCAATTTCTTTTCCAATGAATAAAGCATTTGTTCCGGGAGGAATGTCTAAGCGTTCCACAGGCATATCCCCGGGACGTGTGCAAAAGTCTTTACCGCATTTCAATAAAATTGGAGGAGATATCTGGGGGTTAACATCTCTGCGGTCTACAACAGAGCTATCATCGCACCTCATATACCCCATGTTATCATCAATATCTGTTTGCAATCGGATGTAAATCATATCTTTTAGATTAACCATGGAAGAATCGGCTTGAGAGATTATTTAAAGATATATGCAATGCGTTTGTTAGTGTCTATGATTCTAGAAATCACCTAACGTCGCCTGTCCTCTTGCAGCTTCGGGGAACATTTTCTTCCAGGTGCTCCAGGTTTTTCTGAAGATGCCTTCGTCTTTGAATTCTTTTCCGTGTTCTTTGAGGAATTTTTTTGTGCTTGGGTCTGAGGGATAGCCAGAACCGATGTTGCCGTATTTATTTTTTATTTTTGCAACTTCTTCTTCTCTTGTGACCTTGGCTAATATTGAACCTGCGCCGACTGCGATATAATTTACATCAGCTTTGTGTTCACAGATAACTTGGAGGTTGTCTTTGTATTTGATGAAACCCAAGAGCGTGTTGCGCCAGGCAGTTGTGTTTACCGATGGACAATCTACGATGACTTTTATTTTTTCCTTTTGGTATTTTGAAGTGTTGATTGCGTCGACGATTTGCGCGGCTTTTTTTGCTTCAAGGGTGTTGAGGTTTGTGCCGGCGCTTTCTAACGTTTCATCTATTTCGTTTGGGAATGCTTTGACAATGTGATGTGAATAAGAATTTTCTTTTATTAGCTTGGCGAGTCTGAGACGCTCTGGTTGAGTTACGTCTTTTGAATCGCGAATGTTTTTTGATTTTAGTTTTCTTTCTTGGTCTTTGTCGATAAGAACGCCTGCGAGGATCATTGGGCCAATTAGCGGGCCGCGGCCGGCGTCGTCTATTCCTAGGGTTAACATTTGGGTAAAAAGGGAGAAGGGTTATTAAGGTTTTTTATTGGGATATATTCAGAATTGCTTCTAGGGCTAGAGGAAGTTCATTTATTCCGCTGGGACGGATTGAAGCGGCCCTTTTCGTGTTCTATGTGGATGCTTTACCCTCTTCTACCTTCTCCTTATTGATGCAGATGTATATCCGCAAGCACCACCCATTCCCTTAAGGATACAATCACTATCAACTGCATAGCTTTTATCATAATTTGTAGTATCATGCTCTATACCAAGTCCAAGTGGGGTCTGAGCTAGGGTTTGATAAATCTAAAAGACTGCTTATTGCTATCAAGATTACAAAAGAAAGAATTACTGTTATTACAAATTTAAACTTTCTTTTTGAGATTATTACTTTTTTCATTTTTATTTTGCTATATGAATTTTGTGACATCCTCCCAGCCCTAAAGGTTGCTCACCGCCACCACGCCATCCCTGAGCAATCCGCTTCGCGGAGCTGGGCGTCCACTTCGCCTTATTGCGTCGCGTGGTGCATCTCTTGATTTTCGACATAACTACAAGCCATCTCGAAATTACTATTTCCAACGCCGTCACAAAAATATCCCGCGTTCCAAAAATGTCCTTTCGGATATCTCTTCCGCAAGTTTGGACAAATCCGAAACAAAATATACGACGACAAACCTTTGATTATCTGCATCATCTTCGCGTTGCACATCATCCGCGGACAATCAACAACCATGTGAACATGATTGGTTTGCACATTAATTATTTCGATTTCTATCTTGTGTTTTTTGCACGCTTCCTCGATTGCAACTTTGCAAAAAACTCTAAGATTTTCTTTTCCCATCATTTTATAGCGATATTTCGAAGTTATTTGCACGTGCTTTCTATTCGAACCAACAGAGCTCCGACTATGTTTGTAAGTTTCCATTTTTACCTCCGTTAAGTTTATTTAGAACGAATCAGTTCTCACTATGCTTAATGTACAGTGAGCGACGACTCGCTCACCTTTTTTAATTATTCAAAATAGAAAAAGATACCGCAATTCACTCACAGCTAAAGCAATGTAGATTTCTTGCGGAAAGCTTTAAATAACGGAATCAAACCCGTCCCAACAACACCATTTGGGTCAATTTGTTTAAAACCCCAATTTGCAAACTGTTTTGATTTATTTTTATTGCCCAATAGCTTATAAGTAGATGCAATCAAAAGAGATACCCTCAAGGCACTATGAGATTCAAGCTCTCGGTGTTTTTTATTTTCAAGGTCTTTAACTGTCAATGAAATAAGAGGTTTTGGAAAACTGTTGAATTTATCAAATAAAACAAATGCCTTGTTTTCAAATAATTCTATCATATTATCAATGCTGGCAAGAGCGTCTTTTTTTGTCTTGCCATATTCCCACCAGAAATCTTCCTTTTTATCTGGCGTAAGTCTCATTCTAAATTCACAATCCCAAGCTCTAATAGACTCATCTTTTAATTCTTTATTCCATTCCAACTTACTAAAATAATCAACAAAAACTCCGAGCTCTATACAGCAAGAACATCCATACTTGCTTGCTTGGATTGTAACAATATGTTTGTAATGATTAGACGCTTCTTTTACGTAATTAAAACCAGAACCCTTGAACCCATGTTTTCTCATCATTAGACTAAATTTCTCCTTCAGTAGAGATTTAAATTCCGAAGCTGGAATATCATCCTTTTCTGGAATTTTAAAGTATGCCTTTTTATCTGGATTGAATTCCTTATAACCCTCCCAACTTTTATCGTTCTCAGAATAAGATGTAAACTGATACTCTGAAAATTTTGATTGTAATGTTTTAATGTTTTTCTCCAAATCAAAATTCTCATTATGGTAGAACATATATTCTCTAAAACCAGAAGTTGTTATGATAACAACAATTGACACTGAAACGCCATCGCCCATATTGAAAATTGCATCTTCAATAGCGTTCAATTTTGTAATCTCAAGTTTTTTTGGGAATCCTTTGTTGTCTGGATTTAAAACTTTAAATGCTATGCCCGAGCGGATGCTGAAATATCCCTCACCAACAATAGATTTAACTCCCTCATTTCTTCGAATTAACATCGGGTTTCTTTGATTCTCCCCTTTCGCAACAATCCATTTATCTTTTATTTCTGGGATTTCATTTTTAAATATCACTTTTTAGCCAACTCCTTTTTCCATTTTTTATGCTGAGATTTAAGTTCAGGTAACATCATCTCAAAAGCTTTCTGCATGTCTTCCATACTTCTTATCTTAAATGGAATCATAAAATAATATACTCCCCACCTACTTGATTCATTCTTACCTACTCTTTGCGTTTCAAATTTCTTACCTGTTTCCCAAGCAATTCCTGCTCTGGAACCGTCTGGAGCTTCAACAAACGCATCTCCATCTGAACACCCCTTGTCATATCCAAGAAATTCTGTAATGGCACCAAACGTAAATCCATCTTTGTTTACCTCTTTTATCAATGGAAATCCATGATAGACTTTTGCACCTTTTGGGGGTGTTAGAAATGCGGGTTCTTTAGTAGATGACTTTGCTTCTTCGTCTAAAACCATCGGTCTACCTTTTATTTTTTCTTTCTCCATAGAAAATCTCCTCATTTTAAACTTAAAAACTTACCGAAATGCGAAACTTTCATGTTATCTTCACGAGTAAATACAAATCAATACTTTCGTATAATAGTATAGGATGCGAAATTGATAAAAGACCTTTTTTTGAGGTGGCAGAAGAATTAGTTACAAGTTGTACTGTCTATGTTGTACCCGATTATGTTCCACAAGGTATGTGTGTCAAATCCGTTTTCAACCACGTAATTGTAATTTATTATATCAACGGCATCGGGCTCTCCTTCTTCCATACTCTCCTTCTTCCATAAAGTGCTTCCATTGATTGTAGTCCATTGTTCCCATAATCCTTGTGCAGTTTGTTGTTATAATCTATTCCTCAATTATCTCTTTTGTTTTAGACAAAATCTTCTTTGCCAAATTCAGCAATTCTTCGTAGAGATTATCGTCGATTGAAAGTTCTGTTCCGTATTGATACTTTTCTCTTGCTTTGACACTTGTTATCTCCCTTCCTGCTTCTTGCATATCTAAGGAAGCAATCTTGTCCAGCATGCTTTTCTCAAAATCAATCTTTTTTTCTTCAACTAAACTATGCATTAAAGCAAATGTGCATTCCTGATTCCCAGATTCATATCCAAATTTTGCGGCAATCGCCAGAAAAGATTGATACATTGAATAAAAGAAAGCGCTAGCGGACCAATCAGAGAAGCCGCTTTTTGCAAATTCAATGCCTGCCCTTAAATCGTGTTCTGCCTTCGCTGTATGGCTCAATGCTTGTTGTTTGTTTGGTTCTATTTTTACAAGACCCCTTTGTGCATGTCCCTCCAGGAGCTCTTTCTCTGCTTTCTTTAGGCACCAGTCCACTTTGTTTTTTGCGTGACTCATTTGCTTAATATCTCAGTCAGAGCATCTTCTCCTGAAACAACTATGCCCTTGATAGCATTTGGAATTATTTTATCGCCTGTTTTTACATGTTTTTCTAAATCCTCGTCGGTTTGATAAACTGGATGGATTTTCTTTTCATTCAGTAGGTTTATTTCTTCTAATTCCTTTTGGGCGGTTTTAAAATTTTTTTGATCGATTAAAATCAAGGCGTCAATATCATTGGCTTCTTTTTCCTTTGTTAAAACTGACCCAAACAGAATTACCGCTTTTGCGTGTTTTATTTTTTTTAACTCTTCTATCCATCTTTTAACATAGGGTTTAGCTTGCTCTACTTCTTTCTTTAAGAGAAAAGAGATATATGCTTTCGCGTATTCGCTGTGATTGATGCTGTAGATTTTCGCTTTTCCAATTTGTCTTGATTGTAAGATGTTTTCTTTCTCAAGTTTTTTAGCTATTTTTAGAGAACCCATCGGTGTTACTCCAATTAGTTTTGCTAAATCACGTGAGTTCAATTCCTTTTCTGGACTCTTTAGTATACAAAGAACGAGTTTCATTTTGTTATCTTTTCCGCTTTTCATGAATTAAACTATTAGTTTACATATATAAACTTATCGTTTGTCTTGGATTTTGGCCTTCTTAGGCATTTATTTTCTGCGTGGCTTACGACGGGGATAGCAGGGGTGGGATTGACTACTTTTTTCCTGAGGAGACTATTGCAGAGGAATTCCTAATATGGACAAGGTTATCACTAAAACAAGATTTTTTCTAACATTGCCAAGGTTTCTCCAACAGTTTCTTGTCTTCTTGACACTTGACTTCGCCATCTAGCTCCAACTAATTCTATCACTCAACCAGTTTTGACAGTTGGCTTTTTTATTAGGAATTTGGAGGTTTATCCTCCAAAATTGCTCT
>JAHISS010000136.1 GCA_018817905.1 Nanobdellota archaeon | reverse complement strand
TCCAACAACTTCTTAATTTCTGAAGTCGCCTTGCCCTTAGCCTTAGCCTCAATATATTTCCCTGTAATAAAAATAGTCATAATCATTCCAGACACTCCAGAATAATCCTGAACCTCAATAAAAAAAACCATAAATCCTGTAGCAAACGCAACCAGCGTCCCCAACGCAATCAAAGAATCCATCGTGAACATCATTTTGTAAAACCCTCTTACCCCTGACTTAATCGTTCTAAACCCAAAAATAAAAATAATAGGAAAAGATAAAACCAACATAAGAGGCGTCATGTATCCCATAGGGACAATAGTTAATCCAAAAAATTTCTCAGAATACATAATAAATATAATTGGAATCGTCAGCGCCCACACACCAACAAGTTTTTTCTTCCACATCCAAATCTCAGGGTCTTTTTTCTCTGAATATGAAGAAGTTGAGTCATCAAACTCAACTCCCTTTGGTTCATAACCAGCTTCCTTAACAGCCTCTTCCAACTGCTCTTCTGTCACACTATCGTCAAATTCTCCAAAGCCACTTCCCATCACAGGATTAACAACAACATCCTTTGCTCCAGGAAGTTTCTTCAATTCTTTCTCAACATGCGCAGAACACGAAGCACAAGTCATTCCTTCAATTTTTATTTTTACATTTTTCATTTTTTATTTATCTCCTTGAAATTTTTTTCACATTCCTCTGAACAAAAATCCTCATCAAACTCTACTAAAACCATTCCACACATTTTACATCCAACACCTAATCCAGAATATAAATCTTCCTTACATAACGGACATTTTATTTCCTGTATCATTAAAACCGATACGCTCCTTTATTTAAATCAGTTTCTTTAATTACAAGATATTCTCCTTCGACCTTACTCGGCAAATAACCAGACCAACATCCTCCTCCAGCAAGGTTCTCTGTTCCCAATCCAGAAATTGGATAATAGTTCCCACAATTATTACAAATCATATCGCTTCCCTGTTGCCTGTATCCTTTTCCGCTCTTGTAACAAACATCACAAGCATCAAACGCAGTCTTAACACTCCCGCCTGCTTGCAGGCCTCGAAGAGGTACTCGCCCCTCCTTGGGGTTCTCGTGCCCTCCTTGGGTATCACTTGCTTGCACAACAAAATACTTTATTCCTTCATGTTCATAAAATTTTGCTTGACCAGATATTTCAGGCAATGGAATTTTCACAAGACCTTTTGCAGAAACTACATTTCCAGTTGAACCTCCACTCATCATAAAAAAACCCACAACTACTAATACAAAAATTCCAACACTAATTATTATTTTTTTACCCGCCACAACCGCAACCCCCTGTTCCTTGCGAAGCCCCACACGAAGGACTCCCGCACGAGCCTCCTCCTGCTCCACCACTACAACTTCCTGAAGCAACTGCTTGCGAATCAGCATCTGCAAGCTGACTCTGAGTCGCAACACCGTCATCAGTAACAATAAAAGTCCCAGATATCATTCCCATCCAACAACTCCAAGGAATAACCCCTTCCTCAGTCGGAGTAAATTCTATAGTCTGCACACCTTCCTTTATATCAAATTTCAAATTCAACTTCGGAACTTGAATAGCGTTGTTACATCCAGTAATTTCTTCCCCGTTAATCACCCACTTCACAGGAACATCCTTCTTCAAAACAAAACTATCAGGATCCCAACCATATCTATCCACGTTCATTTTAATCACTTGATAATTCCCATCCATATATACTTGCCCTCCAATCGCAGCTACACCTTGAGCACCAGTAATAATACTGTTAACATCATATCCAGTTCCAGTCAACGCCAAACCCCGATTCAACATTATCAGCCCCAAAATTAAAACAATAATCGCAGACACTTTCAAAATTTTCTTAGTTGCTTTACTACTTACTAAATTAGCTATTCCTCCAAATCCAAGCATAACCGGAAGAGTCCCCAATCCAAAAGCCATCAAACTAATTCCGCCTTGAACCACACTTCCTGTTCCAGCAGCATAAAGATACAATGCCTGCAACGGCCCACATGCAATAAACAATCCATTCAACAAACCAGTCATCATTGGACCAAAATAAACACCTGAATA
>JAHISS010000135.1 GCA_018817905.1 Nanobdellota archaeon | reverse complement strand
TTTTGTAAATCCGCACCAGAGTTTGAATGGAAAAACTCCTGCAGAGGCAGCAGGAATAAAATTAGATTTGGGAAGAATGAAATTATTTGGTCTAATAAAATATCAATCAAAAAACTCAAGAGACGATTAGTTTAGAGTATCTCCCAACCGCAAAATTTAAAAACCCTTTCTTCCCCCTCTCTCTGAAAATAAGAGAGCACCGGAACAAATTACAATTATTCCGTTGTTTAAATTATTAAGATTAATATGAAAAACCAGATTAACGAGGCACACGAAGCCGTAGAAAACAATTCTAACGATAGTTCTACTAAACGGAAAGTTGTAGTTCCTGGAGAAGTAATTGTCGAGGGAGAGGATTTTCTGCCTGGCGAAGGAACAAGGAGAGAAGGCGCGAAAATAATTGCAGGAAAATTTGGCCTTGCTGAAGAAGCCGGTCGCGTTGTAAGATTAATCGCAATTTTTGGAGCATTCATCCCACGAAGAGGAAACGTTGTCATCGGCCGCGTTAGCGATATCACGCACGCCGGCTGGCTCGTTGACATTGACTCTGCTTCGCAGTCATTCTTGCCAATAGAAGAATCACCGCGTTTCATAAACCGAAACGAGATGGACCAATACTTAGCAATCGGCGACGTAATTTCAGCAAAAATTTGGACGGTCAAGGGAAAAGGAATTGACTTGACTTTGAAAGGAAAAGGTCTCGGCAAACTCGAAGACGGTTTCATTTTCAAGGTAATCCCAAGCAGAGTTCCGCGCGTTATCGGCAGAGAAGGTTCAATGGTTAATTTAATAAAAGAAAAAACAGGATGCAACATCACGGTCGGTCAAAACGGCTGGGTGTGGATAAAAGGTCCGTCTATTGATGCGCAAATAAAAGCAAGAAACGCAGTAACACTTGTTGCTGAAAAAGTCCACGTAAATGGCCTGACAGAAAAAGTCGAACACTGGTTCGCGGAGAATGAATAAATGAGTTTAAAAGAAAAATTATTTGGAAGAAAATATCATGTTAAAGTAGAAGCAACGAATAGAAACGATGCACATGTTATAGCTCAAACAATAAATAGAAGACAATATTCCGGGGGGGATGAGTTTTTTGATGGCATGATTCAAAGAGCATTAGAAAACGTAAGTTCTCAAGCACTCAGAGCCGGAGGAGACACTGTAACTCTAACAACCAACGCCACTTCAGGTGGGATGATTCTACCAATTAAACAATCCTTGCTGGGAACTAAATAAAATGACAACTAAACAATTAAAGCGTTCAGACGGAAGAAAAGCAAACGAGCTGAGAAAGATGACGGCGAAAGTAGGAGTTGTGCCAAATGCCGACGGTTCAGCAATGTTTTCGTTCGGCGACACAGTTGCAATTGCCGCTGTCTACGGTCCAAGACAACTGCATCCACAGCACCTACAAAATCCATCAACAGGAATTCTTCGCTGCGTTTACGATTTGTTAAGTTTTTCAGTTTACGACAGAAAACGCCCAGGCCCGTCAAGAAGGTCAAACGAAATTTCAAAAGTTACAGGATGGGCTTTAGAGCCAGCAGTTGATTTAGATGCGTTCCCAAACACAGTAATTGATGTCCAAATTTATATCTTGCAGGCAGACGCTGGAACAAGAACTGCAGGAATCAACGCAGCTTCAATGGCTTTAGCGCATGCAGGAATTCCGATGAGAGATTTAGTCTGTTCCGTCGCGCTAGGAAAAATCGATAAAGATTTAATTGCAGACCTGACAAAAGAAGAAGAGGACTTTAAAGAAGGAGAAGGAGCTACAGATTTTGCAATTGCGAAATTAGCTACCTGTGACGAGTTTTCTCTTCTTCAAATGGACGGAAAAATCCAGCCAGAAAAAGTAAAGGAAATAACCAAGATGGCTGAAGAAACCTGCAAAGAAATCTATGAAGTTCAGAAAAAAGCTTTGAAAGATGTTGTTGAATCAGACATGGAGGAGAAAAAATGAGCGGCATGGAAGTTTCAAACTTAACAAAACAAACACTAAGAAAAATGCTTGCAGAAGGAAAAAGATTTGACCATCGGGGATTGCTTGATTTTAGAGAACTCGAAGTAAGTTATGAAGTTTCAAAAAAAGCAGAAGGCAGCGCAAGAGTTAAGTTGGGAAAAACAGACGTTGTTGTCGGCGTTAAGCTGCAGACCGGAGAGCCATATCCTGATTCGCCAGACAATGGAAACTTGATGGTTTCAGGAGATTTATTGCCACTCGCATCTCCAAGATTCGAATCAGGTCCGCCAGGATTCGACGCAATTGAACTGCCAAGGTTGGTTGACAGGGCTGTGAGATCATCAGGCATGATTGACTTAGAAAAACTCGTAATAAAAAAAGGAGAAATGGTTTGGACAGTAATCATTGATATTTACCCAATTAACGACGACGGGAATCTGATAGACGCAGCCTGCATTGGCGCAGTCGCCGCTCTAATGCAAACAGTTATGCCCGAAATAGACAAAGACGGAAAAATCAATTACGAAAAAAAGACATCAAAAAAACTCCCCTTGTCAAAAGACATCGTGCCTTTGCTGTTTAGTTTTTACAAATTCGGAGACTCAATAATTTTGGATCCAACCCGCGAAGAACAAGAATCGTCAGACGCAAGAATGACATTTGGAGTTTCAGATTGGAATGGTCAATTCATGGTCAACTCTTGTCAGAAAAAAGGAGGATCCACAGTGACTGCAGAAGAAATAGCAAAAATGATGGACATTCTTCCAAAAAAATTTGACGAGACAATGAAAAAATTTAAAAAGTTTCTGTAAAATTCTATACAATGGAACAACAATTCACAAAATATGAAATCGCAAGGATTATTGGTGCAAGAGCTTTGCAAATTGCAATGGATGCTCCGCTACTTCTAAAAGTTTCAGAAGAAAAACTAAAAGAGATTAGGTATGACTCCTTGAAAATTGCAGAGTTAGAACTTCAAGAAGGCGTATTGCCAATTGCAATAAGCAGACCAAACCCAAGAAAGAGTAAAGAACGGCTTGGCGCAATTAAAGAAGAAAGATTATCCGATGAAGAAATAATTGAGAAAGCGCAGGAAGTTGAAAAGGAAATTGTCCAAGACGCAAAGGAAATCGGCTTTGTGAACGAGGGCTATGAAGAAGAATCCGAAGATTCTGAGGATTCTGGCGAAGAGAAGTAAGTTTTATCTTTTGTTACAACTTTAATAATTGCTCGCTAATTCGCTCGCCTCGGGTTAATGGACAATTGTTATCAATAATCTTTTTGGTAGGGCTTGGGTTGTGGGCGATACATTGAGCTATTGTTTTGTTGTAATTTATATTGGGAAATTTAGAATTATAACAACCACCCATGTTGCCTTTACTTTCTGTCAAATGTTTTCAGTCTTTCCAATCTTGCTATTTGTTCAGAAGTATCAACCCCCCCTCTTTTAGCAGACATCAGATTTGTTTCCGCAACATGTAAAAGTTGATAACCTTCTCTAAACTGAACTAGCGGATTTGCTTCTTCATACTGAACCATTTGAGATTCTGCGATACTCACAGCTAATTGTCTTAGATCATCTTGTGTGAAATTTAATGATTCCATAAAAATTGACTTGATTTACCTTATTTAAACTTTTCTAATAAAAATTTTTCAGGCGATTCATCAAAACCCATAAAAACTCTCCTTCCCTAATTTAATCATGTTACTAAAAAGAGTCAATGCAAGAAAAATTCTCGATTCTCGAAAAGAGCCCACAATAGAAGTTTCAATCAACGGAATAAAAGCATCTTCCCCGTCAGGAAAATCAACAGGAAAATACGAAACTCCGCGTTATCGTAAAAACCTAAGTCAGAGCGTAAAAGACATCAACAGTCTAAACTTTTCCAAAGCTGCCGTTAACAAATTCTCCGATTTATCAATCATTGAGGAGATAATTAAAAAAAGATTTAAACTAAAAGACGCAAAACAATTCGGAGCCAACGCTCTCTTCGCCCTCGAGTCAGCAATCCTCAAGGCGTTAGCAAAAGAAAAATCTCTTGAGTTGTTTCAAGTCCTAACTAAAAAACCAAAAAAAATCCCAATTCCTGTTGGAAACGCTGTCGGCGGCGGCCTGCATAGCCACAACAAGGACAAGCCAACTTTCCAAGAATTTTTACTGATTCCAAAAGAAAATTCTATAAAATTAAACGTAAAAACAATAAGTCAGATCCACACAAAATTAAAAAACAAACTCAAAGCAAAAAACAAAAACGACGAAGGCGCTTGGCAGACTTCTCTAAACAACGAACAAATTTTAGAAATCTTGTCCAAACAAAAAAATATCAGAATTGGTTTGGACGTCGCAGCTTCTTCTTTCTTCAAAAATGGAGATTACATTTACAAAAATAAAACCCTAAACAAACAAGCGCAAATTCACTACATTAACTCCTTAATCAAGGATTATAACATTCTCTATTGCGAAGACCCTCTCGACGAAGAAGATTTTGAAGGTTTCAGCAAAATCAAACGCTCTCCAACCCATTTAATCGTGGGAGATGACTTAACAGCAACTCAAATCTCTCGCTTAAAAAAAGCAATAAAAACAAAAGCAATCAACGCAATGATAATAAAACCAAATCAAAACGGCTCTCTCATCGAGCTCGCGGAAATTTTCAAGCTCTGCAAAAAGCACAACATAAAAACAATTCTCTCACACCGCTCTGGCGAAACAATGGACAACGCATTAGCAGACCTTGCAGTCGGCTTCGGGGCAGATTTTATTAAAACAGGAATTTCTACGAAGTGGCGGGAAGTTAAGCTGAAGAGGTTGGTGGAGATTGAAGGGGAGATGAATGAATGAAAAAGAAAAAAACATCCAATAAAAGAAGCCCGAAGGATATTATCTAGGGTTCTGAGCATCCTCACTTAGAAAATGCCTGGACAAAATATCCCGGAGAAGAACCTGTTAATATTGCCAGAGAAAGGGGAGAAAAACAAGTAGGGGGAAACGTTAAAAACTTAAGAGGAATTTGGAAAAAACATGAGAGAAGACAATATACACACATTCATACACATCCTTTTAGTAAGGATTATATAAGAAGAATGGAAAGAGGGGACATTTATTGGAGACCATCCCGTGGGGATGTTGACGGTTTCTTGGAAGATGCTGAAGAGAGAACCATGGTAATCGCACAAACTGATAGAGAAACGGGGGAAGTACAAGGATATACTGTTTTGAGAAAAACTAGAAAAACTCCAAAATCAGAGCGATCGCCCAGCTATTCCTCATTAAATTTTTTTTATAAACTCCTATTGAAAAGGGATCGCCTTCTCAAATCCGCCAAGACGTTAATTAGTTCGTATGATGAATATTCTGACAAAGATGAGCTAGAGAAGTTGGCAAAAAGGTATAATCTAAGATACAAGTTCGTTCCAGTTTCAGATAATATGAAAGACAAAAGAAGGAAAAAATCAAAATTGGAGGAGGCAGTCGCTACGGTAGCATTAATTGCCCTTAGTTTATCAATAATTACCAGTTCGCAAGGAGTGACAGGATTTACATATTAGATATAACTTCACAATTAAATCAGACAGTTAACATATCTCTCTTTGTTTTTGGAGCACTTCTAGTCCTAGTTTATTTTATCCTAAGACGCAAGAGAATTTAACTTCTTCTATTACAAACACAAAATCTTAAAAACCCAGATTTTCTCAACAACACATGCCCAAAAAGAAAACTATTTTGGAAAAAGCAGAAGACGTTGTCGAGACGGTTTCTGAAAAAATTTCAGAAGGAATTGAAAAAGCAGAAGAGCCCATAGCAGAAGCAGTTGAAAAAATAACAGAAAAGCCAAAGAAAGCAGCAAAAGAAAAAACTCCTGCTAAAAAAACAAAGTTAGAAGAGCTAAAAGCAAAAGCAAAGAAATTAGCTAAGTCAATAGAAACAACAAAAATAAAACCTTCTGAAAAGGATGAAGAAGGAAAGGAAACCCTTGCTCCAATAGAAGATTATCTGAAGTCGTCTATTCATTTGGGAACCAGAGCAATAACTCCAGACATGAGACCATTTGTTTACAAAAGGCGCGCAGACAGCCTGGCTGTTTTCAACACAGAACTTCTCGACGAAAAAATAAAACAAGCAGGAGAATACCTGTCAAAATACGCACCAGAGGACATAATTGTTGTCTGTAAAAGAGAAGCCGGAGCAAAGGCGGTAGAACTATTCTCTGAAACAACCGGTATCAAGGCGTTTATTAAAAAGTATCCTGCCGGAATTTTAACAAATCCAAATCTTGAAAATTTCATGGAAACAGAACTTTTGCTGATTTGCGACCCATGGACAGATAAGGCCGCCCTTACCGACGCCAAGCGAACAAAAATTCCAGTCATGGCAATCTGCGATACAAACAATTATGCAATGGGCGTAGACCAAGTAATCCCTGGAAACAACAAAAGTTCAAAATCACTTGGATTTATTTTCTACCTCTTAGCGAAAATCTACGTTGAAAAAAGAAAACTAAAATCAAAAGTCCCGCCAATCTCAGAGTGGGTTGACAACTGGGATAACTTGGTTCCGCCAAAGTAAACAAAAGAATAATTTAACATCTATAAACATGAAACAGAAAACCAGCAAGCTTGCAAAAATAATGTTATATCTCGTTATGGCCTTAATCTTAGTGACCATTCTCTTTTTTGCAGTTGTCTTTTCAGTGCTATCTAGCAATCATGGACTAACTGGTATTATGATAATTTTAATTTTAATAATTTTGGCAGTACTTTTATCTTCGGTTTCCTTAATCATATTACCATTCGCTATTTACCAAGTAATAACCAAGAAACAAAAAGGATTAACCAGCATCATAATCTCGAGCATTATTTCTTTAACAATATTGATATTTATGATATATGGCATATCTAAATTTTCTACTGCTGGTCTTTTTATATGATAATTAAAACTTCCAAACTCGCAACCACAACATTTGTTTTATCAGTTATTGCAGGAATCCTTGGCATTATTGATTTACTACTACTACTGACTCTAGGTGTATGGGGCATTGCTATAATCTTTGTCGGACTTTTAGCTGGCGGATTACTTGTCTATGTTATTATGCCCCTCTGTCTTATTACTTTAATATTTTCATTATTTGCTTTTGTTTCAATCAGAAGGAACAACTTAAAGGGATTCAAGCTATTAATAACTTGACCTCGCCACATAGATCCGACTAATTCTGTCACTCAAACAGTTTTGACAGTTGGCTCCTTTATTAAGAATTTGGAGGTTTATCCTCCAAAATTGTTCTGACTTCCTGAGAAAAATTCGAAAAGACTTTC
>JAHISS010000134.1 GCA_018817905.1 Nanobdellota archaeon | reverse complement strand
TGATTGTTTTTTAATTATCGGATTCTTTTGTTTCTTCCTTCGGTTTTTTTGTTGTTTCTTCTTTTGGTTTTTCTGTTGCTTTTTCTTCCTTTGGCTGTTCTGCTTTTGTTTCTGCCGGCGATTCTTTTTGTTCAGCTTGAGCAGCGGGTTTTTGTTTTGGCTCTTTTGGTTTGTTCTGTTCTGGGAAAATCTTTTCTAAAGGTGTTGAACCTTGTTTTAAAACATTGAGATTAATTTGGATTGAGCTTTCTGAAATTGTTTTTCCGCGAACAGTTTTTCTTAATCTTAGTCCTTTTGTTAGCCTTGTCTTTTTCTTTTTCAGACCTTTTGGTTTTGACCACATTCCCCAGCCTTTTGTCAAGAGAACTTTTTTCAAGCCGATTCCTTCTGCATTTTTGAACATTGGGAAACCTGAAAAGTCGCTGCCACCGGTTATCTCTAATTCATATCCTCCAAGTTCTGGCTTGATGATTTTTCCATTGAGCTTATCTCCGAGTGATTTTCCAGCTAAAACTTCTACTGGTATTTCAAGTTTCCATGCTTTGCCTTTGTCAGAGATGTTTAATTTTAATGGCATTTTGATTTAAGAGAAAGTGGGTTTTTAAGTTTATTGGGAAGTGGTTTTTGTCAGTTGGCTAACAGGTCGATGTCGTCTCTAAAATAATTTCTTGAAATCAACTTGGACATAATCGCATTTAACCGCGTTAGTTTCCATCATTATGAATTAGAGCTTGTAAGAAAGTCTGAGGCCAGACGTAATCTAAGGAAGGTCGTAGTATCTTTAGAGTAGTAAATAAATCGAAAGGTTTATAAGGATTTGACATGTTCTTGATAAGGAATAAAATGGATGATTATTTTGGACTTAAGGAAACGTTAGAAGCAGTTGAATTGATAGACGGAGTTGAATATCTTGGCTTTATACCGGAGAGGCAACCGCGTTTAAGGAGCGGAGAAAGACTTCTTGTAGTACATAATCAATTAATGAGGGCTAGGGTAGATGATGCCACATCTGCTGATTGGTATGAACTTGCAGTTAGAAACGCAGGAAGTGTCGCTGCATGTGGCTCCTGTTTGATTAAATTTCCTGAGTCTGCTTTAAATGAAGTTCTTAGAACCTTTGGAAAGAATGATAGTATTGACTTTAGGCTTCCAGACATAGCAGTTGTACGCCCTGAGCGAAATTAATTTTAACAGCATTTGTTTCCGGCAGACATTTGCCACAATTAATTTCACTACCCCTTTAAAGATTAACTCTCAATCTAACCTCTCGGGATTTATCAGTTATTTTTATAATTATTAGATGAACAACCAGACGAAGTCGGTTGTGAGTAAACTAATGTGAGCAACTTGTTGCGAGCTAGGTTTATAAACTCAAACACCCCAATCATCTTTCTTCTTTCTTTTAATCTCTGAGATTTCTTGTAAGGTCTTTAATTCTTTGGAAGAGAGAAGGTCTTTGTTTTTCTTGAAGTTTTTGAATTGTTTTTCTGAAATGTCCGAATATAAGAACTGGACTTTTTTTAATCGTCTTTCGAAATTTACTCCGGGCAGAGCGACTGCGACTTCTTGGTCTTCTGTTGCTTCTTGGACAGATTCTTTCTCAAGCTGGAGGGATTTTACTCTTGCTATTTTTTCGTTGTTTTCGTCGATTAAATGCAGGCCTGTTGCAAGTTTTCCTGTTAGGACTTTGACTCCGAAGATTGCAGGATTTAAGTTTCTGAAAACATATTGGTGGAGGATTTCCAGTTTGCAGATTGACGAGAGTTCCATCAAACGAGCTTTTTCAATTTCTGCCTGTCTTTTGGTTCGCCATTCCTGCAGGTCTTCGATTAATTTGTAAACAACGTCGTTTGTCAGGAGTTTTATGTTGCGGGATTCTATGTCTTCTTCAAGAGGAACGTTAAAACCTACGATTACTGCGTCGAGAGGATCGATTTCAAGGTTTGCTCTTGCTGAGATGATGTCTGATTTTTTTATTGGCCCGATTCTGGCTTTTACAACTTGGATATTTTCTTGTTTTAATAAAGTGAGGACTGCTTCCAAACTTCCGAGTGAATCTGCTTTTACAATGATTCCTTTTTTGTCTAATTTGACTGTTTGGGAAATTTCTTTTTTGAAGTCCTGTTCAATTTGTTTTATGTTGTTGTCGATTTTTTGGAATGGCATTCCTGGCAGGATTTCTTCTTTGTTTGTTAGGTGTAGACGTAAGCCAGTTGCAGCGACTGCTTTTTTTGTCTGGGAGTATTTGAATTTTAGAGGTTCTATTTCTTCGATAGCACGGACTTTCGAGACAATGATGTCGGAAAAACTTGCGACTGCAATTTCGTCGCCTTCTTTTAATTCTCCGTCGTAAAGAATTGCCTCAATGCAGTCCATTGATTTTTGTTTTTTTATTTCAAGGATGACGCCTCTTGTTTCTTTAGAGAGTGAGAGTTTTTGTTTTAGGAATTTTTGTGACAAGCCACACAAGGTCAGAAGAAGTTCTGGGATTCCCTGGTTGGTTTTTGCAGAGCAGGGGACGAGGGCGATTTTTTTTGTGAAGTCGTCGATGTCGTAGAATAAGTCAGATTCGAAGCCGTGTTGTGACAGCGCGCCCTGGAAAGTTAAAAGCTCTTCTTGGAATTCCTGGTTTGTGTGTTGGGGCTGGTTTTCTATTGATTCTTTTAATGAACCTTCTTCGTCGAAACGCCAACCAGAAATTGTGTCGAGTTTGTTTAGGGCAATTAAGAAAGGTGTTTTGTGCGCTTTGAAAATTTGTAAGACTTCTGCAGTTTGAGGTTTGATTCCTTCTTTTATGTTTACGACTAATATCGCAAGGTCAGCAAGTGTGCCTCCTCTTTTTCTTAGATTTGTAAATGCTGCGTGGCCGGGCGTGTCGATGAAAAGGAATCCTGGGATTTCAAGTTTGATTTTTTGCTCGTCGATTAAATGACATGAACGTTTGATTTGTTCAAGAGGAAATTTTGTGAACGAGATTTTTTGAGTTATGCCGCCGGCTTCTCCTGATTGAACGCAGCTGCCTCTAAAACAATCAAGTATCGACGTTTTTCCGTGATCTACATGTCCTGCAACCGTCACAATTGGCTGGCGGATTTTTGTTTCTGAATTCATAGAAAGATGAGTTTAGGGAGAGTTTTAAAGGTTTTCGGTTTTCGGGATTTCAAAATAGCAGGATTATTTATTGTTTTGCTGCTAAATATTTTTTATAATTACTACAATATAATCTTTAAAAAAATAGCTTAAATTTCAGCCAGCCCCATAGTTAATAATAAAATCAATCTCGATATGTTGATTGGATTTGTGATAATTATTTGGGTTAGTTAGAGTTTGGAGGGTTGGGTAACTTGTATCAAATCAATCTTGTTAGTTGAGCGATTACGAATCAGGCTATTTAGATAGGCGAACTAATTTTTGTATATTATATGATATTTTTCAAAGCAATAAACTTTATTAAGGGTTATTTTCAAAGCGGGAGATGGAAGATATGGAAAAAGAACATGAAGAAATCTTTGACGTTCTTGATAGC
>JAHISS010000133.1 GCA_018817905.1 Nanobdellota archaeon | reverse complement strand
CCAGGAGAACGCGTTGCTTTAGTCGGCTACTCTGGCAGTGGAAAAACAACGTTAGTAAAATTGCTCTACAGACTGTATGATGTGGACAAGGGAAAAATTTTCATAGATGGAAAAAACATCAAAGAATTCAAACAAGAATCCCTTCGAGGAGAACTAAGCATTGTTCCGCAAGAATGCATTTTGTTTGACGACACAATTTACAACAACATCCTTTTCTCTAAACCCTCAGCCACTCGAGAGGAAGTCTTCAAAGCAATAAAGTTCTCTCAGTTAGACAAGTTCATCAGAGGCCTTCCAAAGAAAGAAAAAACAATCGTCGGTGAACGCGGTGTAAAACTCTCAGGCGGAGAAAAACAAAGAGTTTCCATAGCAAGAGCAATCCTCGCAGACAAAAAAATTCTTTTGTTGGACGAAGCAACCTCTTCCCTAGACAGCAAAACAGAATGGGAAATCCAAAGCGCTTTGAAAAAACTGATGCAAGGCCGCACAAGCATAATAATCGCCCACCGCCTATCGACAATAATGCACGCCGACAAAATCGTAGTCATGGAAAAGGGCAAAGTCGTCCAGCTCGGCAAGCACCGCGATCTCATCGATGAACACGGAGTCTACAAAGAACTCTGGAATCTTCAGAAAGGAGGTTATATTGAGGAGTAAACACAAGAATTAAAACCCGTTCTTTGTTTAATGAAATAGTTCGAGGAGATAAAATGACCATCCAAACTCTCTCAACCCTAAACGTCAAGAACAAAAGAGTTTTACTTAGATTAGATCTCAACACAGAAATCATAAACAACAAACCCGTCTTCTCTCCGAGGATGAAATCCCACCTCCAAACGCTAAACGAACTCCGCCGTAAAAAAGCCATCACAGTAATCCTCGCCCATCAATCGCGCCAAGGGAAAAAAGATTTCACCTCGCTCGAACAGCACGCCAAACTCCTAAAAGTAAAATTCGTTCCCGACATTCTCGGTAAAAAAGCAATCACTGCAATAACAAAATTAAAGCCCGGCGAAGTTCTTTTGTTAGAAAACATCCGCTCAATCAAAGACGAGTTCAACACCTCAATAAAAGATAACGACCTAATCAACATCCTCGCCCTATTATTTGATATTTACCTAAACGACGCCTTCTCTATAAGCCATAGGAAACAAACTTCAGTCACAGGGTTCCCACAGGTTCTTCCTCACGGAATAGGCAGAGTAATGGAAAAAGAAATCGAAAGTCTAAAAAAAATCAACCTTAAAAACACATTATACATTTTAGGCGGAGCAAAACCAAAAGAAAACATCGACATATTAAGGAAAAACAAAAACGTCCTAACAGCAGGAATCTTTGGCCAACTCTGTACAATCGCCAAAGGCCACAACCTCGGAGCCCAAAACAAATTCCTAAAGAAAGAGATCAAAGAATTCGTGCCCTTGCTAAAACCTTTAGTAAAAAACATCCAAACCCCAATCGACTTCGCAGTAAAAATCAATGGCAAAAGAAAAGAAATCCCAATACAAAGTTTCCCTTCGAAATATGAAATCTTCGACATCGGAAAGAAAACCCAAGAACTCTATATCAAAAAAATCAAACAAGCAAAAAGCATTTTCATGAAAGGAACAGCAGGTTATTGCGAGGAAAAACAATTCTGCCAAGGCACAAAAAGTATTTTGGAGGCGATTGCTAAAAGCAAAGCATTCAGTATTCTCGGCGGCGGCCACACCACATCAGCCATAGCAAAACTAAAAATTAATAAAAAGAAATTCAATTACATCAGTTTAAGCGGTGGTGCTCTTGCAGAATATGTTGCTGGGAAGAAGCTGCCGGGAGTGGAGGTTTTGAAGAAATGAATAAAACAGATGACTACTCTATCAAGGGCCGATAAACAATTTGATTTTCAGAAAGACCGAGAGTTCCACAAAAAACTGCAATTCTCCCTCTGTCCAGGCGGGGAAGATCTGGATGTGCATCAAAGTAGTCAACAAAACTCACAAATGTCTCAATTCCTACCTGAGAAGATTCCCTAATAAAATCTAAGGCACTAACAAATGAACTTGGTTGCTTTGGACGACACAAAAAATCATAGTTTCTTTCTGTTATTGCATTGAGAGAAACCGCAACAGAATCTAAACCAGCGCTTTCCAACATTTGACAAACCTCCTGTGCAGAGTATTCCGGACGGATAATGGTTGCATGCCCATTAGTATTTAGTCTGACTGGAAGAGAAGTTCTGGTCTTAACTTCAGGCATAAATTGAAGCAATTTATCTAAATAGATCAAAGGTTCACCGATTGTCCCAGTAACAATAATCTCCGAGCAGTCAGGATGCTCTTCATAAGCCTCAGAAACCGCACCCACCATCTCCCCCACAGAAGGTTCTCTTTCAAGAATTGCTCTCCCCTGAGCGAACTGCTGAATAGCATCAATATTTGGTGCACAGAATACGCACCTATTCGTACATTCTCCTCTCGGAACAAAATTAACTACCAACCTCTTGTCCGGAAAGGCAACCTTGCTACTAGGAGAAACAACATAAGCTATTCCTGCTGTACCTTTTACATCCATAGAATTCGATAAAACCGAGAATTCTTAAAGATTTCCTTTACCAGAAAACCCCCCCAAGTCGGCCCGGGGTGGCTGGTGACATATTTACCGAGCGCAACCGGCGCTTCGCGCCGTTCATACCATTGAAGCTATTTTTTTAATGAAAACAATAAGCAACATAAATGTATCAAAAGATACAAAAACGTATCCTAAAAATTCTTAACACCTATAAACCATATTTTACACAACAAAAAACAAAACCCTTATTAACCAAATTACCCTCAAATGTTCATGAAAGGGGAAGAATATGAAATAAAATTCTGGAAAGAATGGTTGAAAGGAAATTTGTTAGAAAAACATAAGTTGGTTAAGAAACTTCCATTATTCAAGACGTGCTTGAAGATGAAAGATACAAAAGCGTGGAAAGATTCATTTGATACATTAATCAACGGCTATTTTGAGGATTTAGAATCTGCAGTTTATACAAAAGTTAGAATAGAAAATAAAAAAGAGAAATCTCATAAGAAAAAATAACATGTTCGAAATAATAACCTTCGGCGGAGCAGTTGTTGACGCATTCTTAGAAACCGGCATGCCTGAAAAAAACAAAGAACTTTGCGTTCCCCTAGGCTACAAACTGCTTGTGAAAAATATCTGGTTTGCAACTGGCGGCGGCGGAACAAACACAGCGACGGCATTTTCTCGGCTTGGTCTGAAAACAGGATTTATCGGAAAATTAGGCAAAGACGCAAACGCAAAATTAATCCTCGAAGAATTAAAAAAAGAAAAAATAGATTTCCTTGGAACATTTGGGCAAGAACCAACCGGCTATTCTGTAATCCTTAACAGTGAAAAACAAAACCGCACAATCCTGACGTTCAAGGGCGCGAACGAAACTCTGAAATTTTCAGAACTTCAACTAAAAAAACTCAAAACAAAATGGTTTTACTTTTCTTCAATGCCTGGCAAAACTTTGGAAACACAAGTCAAACTTGCAAAATTCGCCGTGAAAAACAAAATAAAAGTCGCCTACAATCCGTCAAGCTATTTAACAAAAACCAACCCGCCGTTGCTAAAACAGCTCCTAAAATTCACAAATGTCCTGATTCTAAACAACGAAGAAGCATCACATCTTGCCAACAAAAACAACATCTTCTCTAACCTGCATAAGCTCGGTCCAGAAATCGTCTGCATAACTCATGGGGAAAAAGGAAATAAAGTTTCCGATGGAGAGAATATTTTTTCTGCATTTCCAAGAAAAGTGAAAGTCAAAGAACGAACTGGCGCAGGCGACGCTTTTGCCTCCGGTTTTGTCGCAGGGCTTGTTAAATTCAACAACCTGACAAAAGCAATTGAAATCGGTTCTTTAAACGCAGAATCAGTAATCCAAAAACCCGGAGCAAAAAACGGCCTTCTGACTTGGAGAGAAATGTCTTCTCAACTGAAAAACAATAAAATCAAAATTACTTGCTCGTAACTGTAATGAAAAAAAAGACGAAAACCCTCGCAATTTTATTTTTGCTGTTTTTAATCGGGATTGTCGCAGGTTCATACTATTCCTATTCTTCTGAAGGAGTTGTATACTCAATTATGGCAGAAGATATAGACTCTCTTGTAAATTATATCCGCTCATTCGGAGGCCTGTCGGCAATTATTTTAATCCTGATAGTTATAATTGAAGTGATTGTTGCGCCAATACCGCCGCTGTTGCTATACGTCGCTTCCGGAATAATTTTCGGAACATTTCTCGGAGGCATCCTTGTTCTAATCGGAAATTTAATCGGAGCAGCGCTTGCATTTCTGATTGCCAGGACAATTGGAAGAGATTACATTGAAAGAAATACCAATCAAAAACACAGGGGGAAATTTGACAAACTGTCTGAAAAATACGGGGCATTCGCTATCTTCTTCCTAAGAATCAACCCAGTCACCTCTTCAGATATCTTCAGCTACCTCGCGGGATTAAGCAAAATGAAATTCTCGCATTTCTTAACCGGCACAGCTCTCGGCCTTGTACCCCTTATTTTTATCCAAACATATCTCGGAGCAGACATAATAAAAGAAAACCAACTTTTGCTATTTATTTTCTTGATAGTGAGCATCGCATACGCGCTGATTTTCATTTATGCGATTTTCCATTTCCTCCTGACGAAAAGAAAATAGTTATTCTGAAATTCAAAGAATGGCTTTACAAAAAGTAGAAAATTATGAATGAAATACCCAAACACAGCAAGCTCCGGGGCTTCAAAAATCAAAAAGCAATCATTATCAATAACACCTATCCCAATCGACTCTGGTTTGTATGATAATCTCTGGGTGGGCGAGCTGAGTCAGTTTAGTAAAAGAATGACAAATAAGAACTGGCTCGGGGAGTTAGGCGGCATTTACCCAGTAGCAAGCTGTGGGGATTTCTTTCCAATTAAATAGACACCTACAAATAATTATCTCATAAACAGACAACTATCGTGATCGGATTGTTTATTATTGATGTTTGTATATTTAATCATAAAATCAGGAATTAGGATTTATAGTTACATCACACATCTTGATTGATTTTATTAATTTAGGAATATTTATTCTGAGTGAAGCTCCCAATCACAGCAAAACTGCGGAGCTTCTAAAATCAAAAGACAACCATTATCAACACGCGCCCCAATCAGCTCTGGTTTATGTGATAACTTAAGGCTCTGGGCGGTGGTGGAAAATAAGATTAACCAGAAATCTGCACAACAACTTCCCTCGTCCTTTCCCGATTATCAAAATCAACAAGAACAATCTGCTGCCAAGTCCCAAGCAGTAATTTCCCGTCTTTGAAAGGCACATTCAAATCTGGCTTTAACAACGAAGCTCTGACATGGCTGTGTCCATTTCCATCACCCCACCTCGCGTTGTGATGATATTCCTCCCCACTCGGCACAATGCGCTCAAAAAACTCTTTCAAATCTTTTTCCAAACCCGGCTCAAACTCAATCGTAGTAAGACCAGCAGTCGAACCAGAAACAAAAACCAAAACACTGCCCTCGTCAAAACCAAACTTATTAATCTCGCTCTGAATCTTTCCAGTCAAATCAACAATATCACAATTTCCTTTCGTCTTGATAGAAATCGTAGATGTCTTTACCATGCCTGCTGTTGCAAAACCCTATCCATCAAACCCTTACCTGGAACATGAAAAACATCGCCGTTCCCATCCTGGAAAAAATCAATAGCTTGCCTTACAAAATCTTGCACAACCAATTCCCGCGCTTTAGAAAAGTCAACACCAACATTCTCTCCGACATATCCTGCAATTCCTGCTGTAACAAGATTCTGAAAAATCCTTCCAGCAATTTCTGGAGGTCTTGGAGCTCCTGAAGTTTTCTCGACACAAAAAGAATATTCCACTCTCCCTAAAAAAACATCTGGCGACATTTGAAAACCATTTGGCTTAACTGCAACATAAACGCTCCTCAACTCGTCTCTAAGTTCTGCACCAGGAAAAACTCCAACCATGAACTAACAAATACTTTGTTCTTTAAATAATTTATCGTTTTCTGTGGCGCTTAAAACCCTTCGCCCTTCGGAGATGTTTCCTCTTCCTAAAAATCAAAAGCTTCTCCCTTTTCAAAATTAATAAAACTATCCCAACAAGAACAACGCCAAGCACAGAAGAAATTATCTTATCAGTCAAAGACATCCCTTCCTCAATTATTTCATCATCAACCTCTCCCACTTCTTCTTCAACAATTTTTATTTCTTCTTCAACAACTTCTCCCAACAAGGTAACAACAATCCTGCTTTCACTCCCAGAAATAATTTCTTCCAAAGTTAATCTGACGTCAAACACCCCATCAAAATCCAAATCCACTTCTTTTGATTCTCCCTCAAACAAAATTATTTCCTGCTTAGTCGAAGACACTTCAAAAACAACTTTCCTCTCTGAAAGAGAAGTCGTCTTAATCCTTATCTGATGCAAAGTACCATTTATCTCAAATTTAAGCCGAGACCCATATTTCAAATTTCCCGAACGACTATCTCCTCCTTGAACACTGCCAATGTTGATGTCCATCAACGTACTTCCTCCTCTTGGAGTAGTGACTATGGACTCACTGTAAGTCGCAGTATTGTAATTTATAGTCAGGGTATTTGTCCCGTTTCCAAAATTATCAAGCGTGAATAAAACATTACCTGTAGAAACACAACGATCATTTGGAGTTGTCTGAACTCCTGAATGTGTAAAAACTGCCGTATCGCCCGATGCCAAACAAGTAGCCACCGCAAAAAAATCTGTCTGATTTATCGTATCCAAAAGCGTAGAATTCAACAAATAAGTCACTGTGCTAGTCCCGTCTGCAGCTGTAACCGTTGTCTTAGACAAAACTGCCAGCGGACTATTTGACCGATTAGCTCCCTCGCTAAGATTAAAATTATTCAAAACATAAGTCAGATTTCCCGGCGGCAAGGTAACATTTAAATTCCCAGTATTCTTAGAAAGATTTTGCTCCCCGTAGATTGAACCGTTCTTGTTGTAAACCAAAGCTCCTGTCAAATTGTAAATCTTAAAAGTCGAATCTGTTGATTTTGTATTGTTCAAAATCTCCGTCGTAGAATTATAATTCGCTGTAAGAAAACTTCGGTCATAATTTTCAACTAACAACTCAATTTTCCCAAGCACACCGTAAAGTGTATAATCTGTATCTTGAAGAAAACTAACATTTAAACCATCATCTTTCCACGTAGCTCCAGAAACTGTTCCGTTATTTGACTGACCGCTTTGCTCATAAGTTGTAGCTCCCTGATTCTCGTTAAGAGGCATGTACAAAACCTGGTTGGAATTGTTTCCGGTTGTTAGAACGCTGGTATTCTGTTTTCTTCCGTTGTTGTAAATTTCCAGAATTTCAGAGGCTGAAAGAGACACATTGTATAGTCTCATTTCGTCCAACGAGCCGTTATAAGCGTAGGGAGTTCCAGTGGATGCCTTACCAATAGAAAACATCCCGCTGTCAGTTGCAATACTCCTCCCTCTCGAATCCTCATAAGTTAAATAAAATAATTCTTCTGAACCATCGACGTAAAGTTTTGGGCTGTCAATTCTCCAAGGATAAGCTAAAATAATATTGTTTCCAGATTCATAAGTAAATAAATAATCAGAATTGTTGTAGACAAACATCGCAGTATCTCTAAAAGAAATCGGGCTGGTTCCATGCCTTGACCAATTTATCAAATTAGTCGAATTAACCATGCCCGCCCAAAAACCATAAGTATCACTAACTCCGTGGTAAAGCATAAAATACCCACTTCCGTTACTGATAATATCGTCAGGAACAGTGCTATTAGCATCCCAGTTGCTTTGGTTTCCAGTTCCAGACATTACAGGATTATTAGCGTTCTTGCTCCATACCACCCCGTCTGTAGAATTAGCAAGACCAATTTGTCCTCCCCTAAACGGATTAGTTGAATCTGAATCTCTCCCTTCATACATCATGTAAAGAACCCCGTCTTCAATTAAAACCGCAGGGGAACTTATATCTTGACTTTCCCATCCAGTTCCAATGTCAAGAACGTCACCCATATCTGTCCAATTTGTGAAGTCTGTGGCATTATATCCTCTGATATTCCTGAATGGAACGTCTTCTTTGTCCTCCGCATAGAGGAAGTAATAACCGTTGTGTTTAACAACATAAGGGTCTTCCAGTGCTCTGTCTTCGATGATTTTTCCATATTTTGTCCATGTTACTCCATCTCCCGAATATGCACAACCAATGTATGTGTTAGTTCCAACGTATGTTCCGTTGAATCCTGTGTAGAATAATTTAAATCGTTTATTATCCGTAGACCAAAATGCAGCTGTCTGAAGAGTTCCATTATGCACACCGTTATGGTCAAATATCTCAGACTTTCCTGTCCCCTCGTCCAAATCGTACCAAGCAACTAAACTGCTATCATTAACCAAAGATTCGTTTCTTGTCCGCCCAGAAGCATTGATTTCTAAAATTTCACTAAGACTTAAAGTTTTATTATAAATTCTGAATTCATCGATTGAACCGTTGTAAGGATATGAACCTCCAGATCTTCTTCCCAAAGTGAAAGGGGAAGCTGTATTTTCCATAGCGATATATCCTCCTCCATCTGTTACTGTTCCAGAGACATCTACTCCATCAAAATAAATCCTTATCCCATTTCCAGAACCGCTGGCATTATAAGTTACTGCCAAGTGGACCCACCTTTCTTCAGGAATTCTAACGCTGCCTATTCTTTCGATATTTTGAGCAGCACTATTATCCCTTAGGATAACAAAAAGAATATTTGTTGAAGGGTCAATTTTAACATAATACTCATAAGGGTTTGTGTATTTACCAAAAACAGCTTGATAACTGCTGTCATTGCTATAATTCAACCATAAAGAAAATGTAAAATTAAAATCAGCGGTCCCATTTCCAAAACTAAAATCTGCAACGTCTCCAAGGTCAACATAACTTCTGTTTATATCAAGATAAACTTCATCTGTGTCGTCATACACAAGCATGTTTCCTATTTCTCTGATTGAATCGTCCCATTCGTCTGCTGCTCCTCCAGGGACTATTGTTGAAGCAGCAATTGTTTGGTTAAATGGTTTTAATATCGTATAATCATTTAAGCCTGCTCTTGAATTTTCAGCGCCTGAATCGTAAGTGTAAACAAGATGATGCCAAAGACTATCGTCCAACTTTGTCGACCCCCTTGTTTGTATCCATTCTGCGTCTGCTGTGTAAAACCGCCCGTATGCACAAAGGTAATAAACTGCTGCATAAAAGGTAGCAGTTCCTTTTCTTGCGTACATGTTGTAATCAGCTGCTGCGTACGTCCCGTTCAGCCACGTGGAAATTGTGAATGAATCAACAAAATTAAGACTAGCATCATGACTCACATTTACAGAATTAGACACTCCGTCGAAATCCATCCACGTTTGATTTTTCCGAGTCACGCTTGCAGAAGAGATATCAGTTAGAACCAAAGTCGCATTCTCAAGATATTCTGACAAAAAACTTTCTTCAAAAGAAACATAATGAATCGACGACTGATTAAACAAAGCTGAAACCCAAGTCCCAAAAAAAAACAACTAAAACAAAAAAGAAAAAACTACTGAAAAAAAACCTCCTTAACCTCTTTTGGCTAAATTTCTCAATATGTCTTTTAGTAAATCCCATAGTTCTCTTCTTGAGAGTTAGATAAGAAAAATGGATTTAAATAAATTCCTGTTGAGGAAAACAACAAACGCCCAGACCAGGAATCGAACCTGGAAATCCCGAAGGAAACCTGCTCGCTCGCTAACAAGTCCTAAGGACCTATCATAGTTTCTTTGATGCGTACAACTTTCTTTCGTTTGTCCTCTTGGCGAACGAATGAGAAAACGAAGTTTTCGCTTTCTAAAGAAAGTCGTACTCTCGAGGCAGGCGCAGTTCCATTGTGCCATCTGGGCTTCTTTGTTTCAGATGGTGCTTGAGGACTTTCGTCCGATTGTGCCATGTGGGCAAACCTACGTCTTGTTCAAAGTTTTTAAGTTTAAGCTCTTAAGATTAATTACGAATTCCCCCATCAAGTTACTAACACACGACTCCAACTAACCCAAATAATTATCCGCAAGTCCAACCAGCACATCTTGATTGATTTTATTATTAATCTTTGGGGGCGAGCATGTTGCGTGTGGAGTATTGTGCTATGATTAAATGCCATACGTGACTGCGAGAAGTGGCTACAATTAAAGCTAATTTTCTATTTATCTATCAACATATCCCGATTGGTTCTAATCTGGCCCAGTAGGCTTTGCGTATAAACTAATTCTCAATCAGATTAAAATAACTCAATCGTTTGTGATTGTGTAAAATTATTCGCGCACAAACCTGCACAAACTTTGCATTCAATTTTAATTTTGTTACAATT